>DATADG010000023.1:0-6555 GCA_036258655.1 Gemmatimonadales bacterium
CAAAGCCAAAACGGCCTGTCGAGAGACAGGCCGTTCCGGTAGATGAGTGGTAGATCGCCCCCTGAGTTTACGGAGACGGGCCGAAGTGCCCGCTCCACCCTTCTTCGACCTACCACTTTCCGTGTGAAGCCTCTTGGCTTCCCGGCCTCGTTAGAAGCAAAGGCGGTGCCAAACTGTGGGGACTTACGCAAGTCCAAGTCTCCGCATGGGATAGACCCTAAACCAGCGGCGAGCGAGGAGTGCAATTCTTCGTCAAGAGGCTGTACAGAAACCACGCTTCCGCAGCCAACTCGCGATCCACCAGTCACTTAGAGCGCTGACTAGGTTTTTGACGCAGCGGACTTTCTGCCGGTCTCGAGATAGAGTCCAGGTGCTGGATCGGGTGCACGCCGCCAGGCTGCGAGCAGGGCGAAGCCTAGCGCAACGATGATGACGCTGGTGAGCTGTGCTATGGTAAATGGGCCGATGAATCGATCGTCCTTGGCCCGCACGAACTCTACCAGAAATCGTTCGACCCCAGCAAAGACCAGGTAGAGTCCAAACAGCCAACCAATCGGGTAGTTCCGTCTCCGCAACGACCAAAGGACCGCAAACGCCAGCAGCATGGTTACAACTTCGTAGAGCTGCGTCGGATGTACGGCGAGCACGGTTGAAGGATCAATCCCTCGAGGCAGCGGTATGCCGAACAACTGCTGCAGATTCCCAGCGGTTGAGGGCGGTAGCCCCTCCGGAAACCGCATTCCCCACGGCAAACTGGTGGGTCTCCCGTAATCGTCGTTGACCAGGAAACAGCCGACCCGCCCAAGGGCGTACGCAGCGGCAAGAGCCGGAGCCGTGAGGTGCATCGTCCAGCGGAGTGGAACCCTGAGACGCCAACCGTTGAGCATCACGGCGATGGCGCCACCAATGAACCCGCCGTACCACACTAATCCACCGCGAGAGAAGAGCGCGCCGAGATCCTGGGTCAGGGCCACATACCACAGCTTGGCACCGATAATCCCACCAATCACGGCAGCTGCTACGATGTCGGCGGCGTAATCCTCCCGCAGCTGGCGCTCCCGCAGCTGGCGCGCGATGAGCCAGCCCCCCATCAGGAAGGCGACCATCAGCATCAACCCATAGCCGGTGACCTCGAGGGGACCGAGGTGGATGATGAAGGGGTAGATGGTCATGTCATCGATTCGGCAGCATGGGTTACGATCCCAGAAAGCGGGAGGTCGTCTCGAGGCTCTATGTCGAGATCACTTCGCTCGCCTCGCGCAAGCCTCCACGCTCCGGCAGCAGCGATCATGGCAGCGTTATCGGTGTTGAGTCTCGGTGAAGCGACAGAGACCCGCGCCCCAGTCCCGAGCCGCTCGCGGAGAGCGCCAACCAGAGCTCGATTACAGGCCACGCCGCCACCAACCACGGCCAGCCCGTAGCCGCTCGCCTCGACGGCGTGCGCCGTCTTGGCCACGAGCACCTGGATAGCTGCATCCTGAAATGCCCGTGCCATGTCCGCGCGTAGGTCAGGGTGGGTGTCGATATTCGCCTGCTCGTTGCGCAGTGCGCGTAGCACGGCCGTTTTCAAGCCACTGAAGGAGAAAGCATATCGATTCGGAGTATCGCGCTCGAGCTCGTGCAGCATAGGTGTTGGGAAGCGAAATCGTCCCGGCCTTCCCTGAACTGCCAGTCGCTCGATCGCGGCTCCGCCTGGATACCCGAGGCCGAGGAGGTTGGCCACCTTGTCAAAGGCCTCGCCGGCTGCGTCATCCAGGGTTTGACCCAGCAGGCGGTACTCACCCCAGGCCGGAACATCCAGCAACATGGTGTGGCCTCCACTGACCAGGAGGCCTATGAAAGGAGGCCTGAGCAGGGGGTCTTCCAGAGTGGGGGCAAACAGGTGACCCTCGAGATGGTTGATGCCGATGAAAGGGCACCTAAGGCTGAACGCCAGAGTCTTGCCGTACATCACTCCTACGAGCAGTGCTCCCACCAACCCCGGTCCAGCCGTCACCGCTATTCCATTCAGCTCGTCAAGCCGAGCACCTGCATCCGCCAGGGCCTGGTCGATCACGGAGCCGATGACGCGTACGTGGGCCCGGCTGGCCAGCTCCGGTACGACGCCACCGAATATACGGTGCACGTCCTGGGACAGGATTACGAGAGATGCGAGGGAGGCAACGCCGTCAGTCGAGCGAATGACTGCAGCAGAGGTCTCGTCGCACGAAGTCTCGATGCCGAGGATCAGGTCGCTCACGACGAGCTGCCATCCGCGAGCAGCCGCTCGATCAGCGCGCGATTCACTGGGGAGCTCCAGTCGTGGGCGCCAATGACTCGCTTGACTATGACGCCCTCGCGGTTGAGCAGAAAGCTTTCAGGCACGCCGGTGGTCTGGTAGATCTGCTGAATCTTTGTACTGCGATCGTGAAGCAGGTCAAAGCTCAATCCGAGCTCCTGGCCGAAGGCACGGACATCTTCCGGCGGTCCCTCGTCAATGCTGATCGCCGCGATTCTGAACCCGCTTGGTGCAAGTGCCTGGTACAGCTTCTCCATGGCCGGCATTTCGGCCCGGCAGGGGACACACCAGGTCGCCCAGACATTCACCAGAGTAACCATGCCATCATACCGGTCTCGCAGGGAGACCGAGTCTCCAGTGGCAAGATCGATAGCTTGGAAATCCGGCGCCCGCACTCCGACCTCGACCGGCTGGACCTGTGGCCCGTATTCGGTGAGCAGTCCAACACCGGCCACGAGAGCCACCAGAACTGCCGCTACCAGAATCCATTGCCTCGACATACGACTTAGACTCGTACGACGCATTGTTGCAGTAAATCCCGCACTGCTTGGGCTGGATCATCCGCACCGAACACCGCGGTTCCGGCTACGAAGGTATCCGCGCCGGCGCTCCAGGGCTTCTCGATTGTCTCAATTGTGATACCACCATCCACCTCGAGTATGGCTCGGGTTCGGTGCCGATTGAGCAGCTCCCGCACGCGTCGAATCTTGTCGGTAGCCTGTGGCAGATAGCTCTGGCCGCCATATCCCGGGTTGACCGACATGATCAGCACCAGATCCAGATCACTTAGCAGCTCCTCGAGAAGCGTAATAGGGCTGGACGGATTGAGCGCGAGTCCAGCCAGCATCCCCCGCTCACGCGCCTCCGCCAGGTGCCGCTGCACGTGTACCGTTGCCTCAGGATGAAAGGTGAACACCGTTGCCCCGGCATCGGCGAACTCGGCGATGTAGTGCTCCGGCCTTTCAACCATCAGGTGGACGTCCAGTGGGTGGTCGGTGAGCCTGCGGAGGGCCCTGATCAGGGGCGCTCCAAACGTGAGATTGGGTACGAAGTGGCCATCCATGACGTCCACGTGGATCCACTCTGCGCCCCCGGCAATAACGCTCTCGATCTGCTCGCGAAGGCGACCGAGGTCCGCGCTCAGAATACTTGGTGCAATTCGGACTGTCACGGAGTGCCGGCTTCCACACCCCGGCTCACGACCAGCGCCACCGCGGCACCCCGCGGCCGCCCCACACCGGCTGCCGGTCGGGTGGCCAGCACGACACCCGGCTCCTGTCCGGCGGGAGAAGAATCCACCGACCCTACCCGTACTCCTGCCGCGGCCAAAATTCTACTGGCAACAGGGACACTCAGTCCGATGACGTCCGGAACGGCCACAAGTGCCGGGCCAGTGCTGACAATTAGCTGCACCACGCTGTTGGGCCGAAGGATGGTACCGGGTGGGGGATCCTGCCAGATCACAGTACCGGCTGGATAAGCTTCGCTGGGACGCTCGCCTTCTACTCGGGGGCGAAATCCGAGCTCGGTGAGCTGCTGTCTCGCACGAGGCTCCGGCAGCTCGATGACGCGTGGGAGGGAGTGGTCCTTACTGAAGATTGAACCCGGAGTCAGCCAGAACGCGGATATGCCGTATCCAATGATGAAGGTCGCCAGAATCAAGCCGATATCCCGGAGAAAGCCTCGCCAGGCGGTAGACTGGAACAAGGGAACACTGGGGCTAACGTGCCGCCGGGCTCTCATGCGCTCCGCCGCAGCCGGGCTGCGTAGGCACCGTCCATTGCATGCGTCTGGGGGAGTATGACCAGATCTCCATCTGCCGACATCATGCTCTCGGGTACGCCGCCGGCCGGCTCGCGATGGAACTCAGGATGGCGCTGGAGAAAACGCTCCACCTGCACATGATTTTCCTCCCGCTCGAGTGAACACGTGGAGTATATCAACAGCCCTCCGCCGGCGACTATCGGGGCAGTGCTCTCCAGTAACGTCCTCTGCAGCTCGGTGATGTGATCCAGCGCGTCAGGGGCCACCCTCCACCGCGCATCGGGATGACGGGCGAAGGTACCCGTGCCCAGACACGGCACATCCAGCAACACGATATCTACTGAACGTACCGGCGGTTTACGTGCATCAGCCACCACCACATGCTCCCGTCCCTGTCCGGCACGGGCCACATTGGTGGCCAACCGTCTGGCCCGATGCCGGTTGATCTCTCCGGCGAGAACGCGCGCCGAACGTCCCAATGCAATGGTCTTTCCCCCCGGAGCAGCGCAGGCATCGTAGATGGTGCTCCCTGGTGGCGGAGCCACAAACCGCGCCAGCAGCGCCTGGGCCGGATCCTGGACAATGAAGTATCCCTCGACATAGCCCGGGAGCTCTGTGGGACGACTGCTTTTGGCGACCAACCCCGCTCCATGCGGTGCAAGGACGAATTCAACACCCGCAGCTCGCCACAAGTCCGCCAACCTGTCCAGCTCCAGCCTCGCAGACTGAGCGACGAGCTTGGGCCGACTGTTGTTCCAGCGGAGGAGGTCTTCCGTCTGCTGCTCCCCAAACGCTTCGATCCAACGCGCTACCAGCCACTCGGGATGGGAGTGTCGTGCTGCCAGCTCGCCAGTCGTGGCGTTGCCGTGCAAGGTCTCCGCCTGGGCGGTCTGCGCCAAGCGCCGCAAGACTGCATTCACAAAGGAGGCGCCGCGTGCGCCGGCGATTTTCTTGGCCAGTGCCACGCTGGTGTCCACGGCCGCGTGCGGCGGCACCCGCTGAAGAGCGGTAAGCTGGTAGGCCCCGAGCCTTAAAATGTCCTGAAGATCGGGGACAACTCCGTCCCATGCACGCGTAACCAGGGGAGCCAGTTGTGCATCGAGAGCGCTGCGTCGGCGCAGCACGCCCGCCGCCAGCTCATGAGCGAGCCGCCGGTCAGGAGCAGAGAGAGTGTTGACCGCCCGGTCGAGGGCAGCGTCAAACGGTCTCCCTTGACGGACTTGGCTGAGAACGCGCAATGCCGCTCGGCGCGGGGGAAGTCCGCTCGACCGCATCATTGAAAGTTTCGTTGCCAGCACCAGAAGATCGGAGGTGTTCGTTACCCCAACATTCCGGCATCCGGTGTGGAGGGCATCGCCACCTCCCGACGGGGCATGCGACCGGCAAGAAAGGCCAGACGTCCGGCCTCGACCGCATGCCGCATTGCCGTAGCCATGGCGACCGGGTCTGAGGCTTCGGCCAGTGCTGTATTCATGAGAATTCCATCGACCCCTTGCTCCATAGTGAGACACGCGTCTGAGGCAGTGCCCACGCCGGCATCGACAATCACCGGCACTGTCAGGCGTCGCTTGATGGCTCGAATGCCGTAGGGGTTGAGCAGGCCCAGGCCGCTGCCGATCGGGGAGGCGAGGGGCATTACTGCCGCACACCCGGCATCCTCCAGGCGGAGAGCGGTTATCAGATCGTCGTTCGTGTAGGCCAGCACCGCAAACCCTTCACTCACCAGTTGACGCGCGGCAATCAGCAACCCTTCCGTGTCCGGAAGCAGCGTCTCTCGATCACCAATTACTTCGAGTTTGATGAATTCGTTGAACCCTGCTTCACGGGCAAGTCGGGCATACCGGATCGCCTCGTCTGCGGTATAGCATCCGGCGGTATTCGCCAGGAGGAAGTAGTCATCGGGATGAAGGTGGTAGAGAATGCCTTCCTCTTTACTGCGGTCGAGATTCACTCGGCGCACGGCCACGGTCACGATTTCTGCGCCCGAGGCTTCGATGGCACGCGTCATCTCGTGATTATTGCGGTACTTCCCGGTACCCACCATCAACCGGGAACGAAAGCTCCGGCCGGCGATGGTGAGCGGAAGATCGGTGCGGGTTTCCGGAGTGATTGTCGTCATGCCTGTAAGATAAGGGGAAGCGGTACGCTGTGGTTTTACCCACCACCAACAAAATGCACCAGCTCCACGCTGTCTCCTTCGGCGAGTGCTGTTTCATGGAGCTGCGGACGCCGTACGATCCGACGGTTGTGCTCCACCACGATCGTACGTGGATCGAGATTCAGATGCCGAAGAAGATCGGCCAGCGTGGCTGGAGCGGGCACCAGCCGCGGCTCACCATTAACAGTGATTGCAAGCTCCATCAGGTGTCCGCCAACCAGGGTTCCAGCATGGCAACAGTAGCAGCGGCAGGATCCGGAGCGTACCAGAGCGCCCGGATGGCAGCAACTCCGTAGGCACCAGCCGCGCGCACGGCCGCTGCACGCTCAGGCGTAATCCCTCCGATGGCAATAAC
>DATADG010000024.1:0-7445 GCA_036258655.1 Gemmatimonadales bacterium
CCAGGTGTGTGTGCCTGCAGCCCTCCTGGCAACCAACACAAGCTCGATCTCGATCACCGAGATCGCGGCGCGCACGGGGCGGCCAGGCAAGGTGATCGGCATGCACTTCATGAATCCAGTGCCTGTCATGCAGCTGGTCGAGGTCATTCGGGGTCATGCCACGACCGATGACACGACCTCCACCGTCATGGAAACGGCGCGGCAGCTAGGCAAGACTCCGGTTGAGGTGAACGATTATCCAGGCTTCGTGTCCAATCGCGTGCTAATGCCGATGATCAACGAGGCCATTTTCTGCGTAATGGAAGGCGTCGCCAGCGTCGAGTCGATTGACACGGTCATGAAGCTGGGGATGGCTCACCCCATGGGTCCACTCGCCCTCGCTGACTTCATCGGGCTGGATGTCTGCCTCGCCATTTTGGAGGTGCTGCAGCACGGGTTAGGAGACGACAAATACCGGCCTTGCCCTCTGCTTCGTAAAATGGTGGCGGCTGGATACCTCGGACGAAAAACCGGGCGGGGTTTCTATGACTACGAAGAAGAACGCAAGCGGTAAATCTCGCCCCAAGCTCGGCCAGGGGCGGTTTGCGGTAAGCGGGAGCACCATGGGCTCATGGAGCGATCCCGGTCAGCGCTCACCGGTCACCGCTCACGCATCTTCGACATTCGACGTCTTCTCGCAGATGCATGAGATGGGTCACGAGCAGGTGCTTCTCTCGCATGATCCTTCCTGTGACTACTACGGGATCATCGCGATTCACGATACCACACTGGGGCCCGCGCTCGGAGGAACTCGGTTCTGGCACTATGGGAGCACCGAGGAGGCCATAACAGACGCGCTCCGGCTGGCGCGTGGAATGACCTACAAGTCAGCCGTCGCAGGCATCAATCTCGGTGGCGGCAAGTCGGTCATCATCGGTGACAACCGCCGGACTGATCGAGAGGCGTTGTTCCGGGCTCATGGCAGATTCATTGAAACACTCGGTGGCCGGTACATCACCGCGGAAGATATCGGCACCAGCCCAGCGGACATGGAGCACATCAAGCTGGAGACCGACCATGTGGCCGGTCTTCTCGGTCTCTCAGGCGATCCTTCGCCGGTCACCGCCTACGGCGTCTATGTCGGAATGAAGGCCGCCGCTCGGGTTCGCTGGGGCAGGGACGATCTGTCCGGGAAAACGGTGGCGGTGCAGGGTTGCGGAAAAGTCGCATCCTATCTTGTTCAGCACCTGCATGCCGAGGGGGCCAAGCTCATTGTCACCGACATCGATGCGGAGAAGGTCCGGCGAGTGGTCGAAGAGACCGGTGCCAGCTCAGTGGCACCGGAGGCCATCTATGATCAGGAAGCTGACATCTACGCTCCCTGCGCCCTCGGGGCGACCGTAAACGATGAGACCTTACCTCGTCTGAAGGTCGAGATTATTGCCGGGGGTGCAAACAACCAGCTTGCCGAGGATCGCCACGGTGATCTGCTGGAGCAGCAGGGCATCCTGTACGCGCCCGACTACGTGATCAATGGGGGCGGAGTGATCAACGTGTATGGAGAATTGCACCGCTGGCCCACGGAACGGGCCAAGAAGAAAGCCGGTGAGATTTATGAGACTCTGTTGCGCATCTTCGAGATAGCCACGCAGCAAAGCATCCCCACCTATCAGGCCGCGGATCGCCTGGCCGAGCAGCGCATTGCGGCGGTGGGGGGACTCGACCGGATCTGGATGGGCGGACAGCGAGGCAGGGGGGCAGCGGGGCAGCTCGGCAGTGGAGTCGATATCTGAAGTATCCTGGTGGGTGAGCCACACGACACCAGATTGTCAACCATTGACATTTTGAGTGATGATAGTTGGGGCAATCCAGTTCTTCTGCCCGCCCGCCCGCTGCCCGGCCGCCCTGCTTCGCTGTACATTATCGCAGTGGCCGAAGTTACTCCTAGGGGAAATGCATGACTTTGAACCATAACGCGACGCTGCGCGAGGCCGATCCGACCGTCGCCCGGCTGATCAACAATGAGCTGCGGCGGCAACAGCGCGGGCTCGAGCTGATCGCGAGCGAGAACTTCGCCAGCCGGGCGGTGATCGACGCGATGGGCACTCCGCTGACCAACAAGTACGCGGAAGGTTACCCAGGCCGACGGTACTACGGCGGGTGCGAGGTTGTGGACGAGGTTGAACAGCTGGCGATCGACCGGTTGAAGCAGCTGTTCGGCGCGGAGCACGCAAACGTGCAGCCACACTCGGGGGCTCAAGCCAACTTCGCCGCATTTATGGCCCTCATCAGGCCGGGCGAGTTGCTGATGGGCATGTCGCTGCCGCACGGCGGTCACCTTTCTCACGGAGCAGCGGTCAATCACAGTGGAGTGGTTTGGCGGGCCATTCACTATGGCGTCGATCCCCTGACCGGCCGGATCGACTACGACAAGGTGCGGGATCAGGCCCTCCAGGAACGCCCTCGGCTGATAATCGCGGGGGGAAGCGCGTACGCCCGGGTGATCGACTTCGCCGCGTTCCGGTCCATTGCCGATGAGATCGGCGCCTACTTCCTGGTGGATATGGCTCATTTTGCGGGACTCGTCGCCGGCGGGGTGTATCCCTCGCCGGTGCCTCATGCGCATGTCGTCACCAGCACGACTCATAAGACGCTGCGGGGCCCGCGCGCGGGGTTGATCCTGTGCACGATCGAGCATGCCAAAGCGATCGATAAATCGGTATTCCCGGGCACCCAGGGAGGTCCGCTTCAGCACATGATCGCGGCCAAGGCGGTGGCCTTCGGGGAGGCGCTTACGGATGATTTCAAGGACTACGCCCGAAGGGTGGTGGAGAACGCCCGGGCACTTGCCGATGCACTGACTGAGCGCGGCTTTGCGATAGTCTCGGGCGGTACGGATTCGCACCTGATGCTGGTGGACCTCCGACCCAAAGACCTCACCGGCAAGGCCGCGGAGAAGCTCCTGGGCCAGGCCGGCATTACCGTCAACAAGAACACCATTCCCGATGATCCCCAGTCTCCTTTTGTCACCAGCGGCATTCGTTTGGGCACGCCCGCGGCCACTACTCGGGGGATGGGCGTAGCCGAAATGCGGCAGGTCGCAGAGATGATCGATCGGGCCTTGACCCACCCAGATGAGGATACGCTGTCCCAGATCCGAGCTCAGGTCGAGGAGCTCACCGATGCCTTTTCGCTGTATCAGTCAAAGCCGGTGCGTCCGTCGCGCGACGGGGCTCGGCGCGTGACGAGCGCAACAGCGGTTGGAGTATCGCGGTGAACGAACTTCAGCTCGCCGAAGACGTCATGTCGCGAATCAGGGCTCGCGGAGGCCACTACCACGAGCGAGCCTACCTCTTTGTGCTCGCCACCATTGAATTCCATCAGAGCCGGTTGGAGGTGCGGAGGCATGTGACGGGTCAGGAGCTGGCCTGGGCTTGTCGAGATTTTGCTCAGCAGCAGTTCGGACTCCTTGCGCCTGTGGTGCTTGGCCACTGGGGCATCACCCGCACTGAAGACCTGGGTCGCATCGTGTATCTCCTGGTAGAAGTCGGGTTGCTGGTGACTCAGCCAGGAGACTCCGAAGCCCATTTCGAGGCCGTGTACCAGTTTGATGAGGTGTTCAGCGATACGTATGAATGGCGGGGGCTGCGCGGGGCCTAACGCTGCCCGGGGGAGGGAACATGGAGACCAAGGAGTGGCCGGCCTGTCAGAAGTGCTCGCAAGGAACTCTGATCCCCTTGTCAGACTACGGAAGGGAGGGCGCACCGATTACCTACAAAGCCTGGGTGTGCACCAATCCGGACTGCGGTTTCAATCTTCGAATCGATAACGGCGAAATCAGCTTCGGGCGGGCAATAGGGCAGTCGTACAAGTAGGCTATGGACTATTGGCTACAGGCTGCGTCCAGGCTCATCCGCTTATTCAGCGTAAGCAGGTAGCGCCGCGGGACGGAGCAGCCCAGAGCTCATAGCCATAGCCTCCCAGCCATGTCCCCCACCATTCCAGTTCTGACTCCCGAACAATCAAACCAGTGGGACGAGCGTGCGGTCGCCGCGGGTATCGATCGTACCACCTTGATGGAGTGCGCTGGCCGCGCAACTACGGTGATCCTGGCCGACCGCTACGCTCATCTGCTGCGCGCCGGAGTGCTGGTGGCTGCCGGTCCAGGGAATAACGGGGGAGACGGATGGGTCATCGCCCGGGCGCTCCACCGGGCCGATATCCCTGTGTGGGTAACGTCGGTTGGCAGCACCTCGGACTTGTGCATGCACATGGCACAATTAGCCCGAGGCGAGGGAGTGCGCGAGGTGGCTCCCGACGGGCCGTGGCCCACTGTCGGCATCGCGGTGGATGCATTGCTGGGAACCGGCTCCTCGGGCAGCCCCAGGGCGCCGCTTGGAACCTTGATAGATCGAATTCTCGATATGGAAGTCCCGGTGCTCGCGGTCGATGGTCCCACCGGGGTGGACCTCCTTACCGGCGTGGTGCACGGGGGCACGCGGGCCGATGTCACCGTCACCTTCGGTGGCTTCCGGCGCGGACACCTCCTGGCCCGCGATGAGGTAGGCTCTGTTGTCGTGGTCGACATCGGTCATCCTCCCGCAGCCACCGAATGGCCGAAGTTCGTGACGGATCATCAAGCGGTGGAGTGGCAGCGGCGCCTGCGGGCGCGCGATCACAAGGGGGATCGCGGGCGCGTAGTGATCGTGGGCGGCTTTGCCGGTATGACAGGAGCGCTCCGCATGGCAGCCCGAGCGGCGTTCGCCGCCGGGGCGGGTCTGGTCCATGCTGTCGCTCCACCGGATACGGTGGCGGCTCTGGTCCAGGCCGAGCCCGACGTACAGACCTTTGCTCACCCCTTCGACCAGGCACCAACCAAAGCTCTGCTCGAGCTGGTGGAACGTGCGGACGCCGTTGCGATCGGTCCCGGTCTCGGTCGAGAGGCAGGCCGCCGGGAGCTGGTAGCGGCGCTGGCAGAAGCCGCACGCGCCGTACTGATCGACGCCGATGGCTTGGTAGTCTTTGCGGGCGCCGTGACGCAGATGGCGAGCCTGGGCCGGGCACGGCCGCTGGTGCTCACTCCGCACCCCGGAGAATTTCGCGCTCTCTTCCCCGACCTCGCGTCGGGCCGCGAGCTCGATCCCTGGGCCGCGGCGGCTGGCGCCGCCAAAGCCGCTCATGCAACAGTGTTGCTGAAGGGTGTGCCGACGGTTATTGCGTCGGTGGAGGGACCCCTGCTGACCGTCGCGGCAGGCAACCCCGGGCTGGCCACCGGTGGAAGTGGCGATGTGTTGGCCGGGCTGATCGCGACAGCACTGGCGCAGGGATTGGACCCAAGCGCAGCTGCTGGCCTCGGCTCGCAAGCGCTCGGGCGTGCCGCCGACATCGCCGCCCGGCGATTTACTGCGCGGAGTCTCAGGCCCATGGACGTCGTGAACGCCATTCCTGACTTATGGCGCGAATGGGAGATCCTGCGGACCGCCCGGCCTGCTTTGCGTCCGCCGCTCTTGTACGAGCTGCACCGCCCACAGACTACCTGAGCATAATCCCGCCGAGCGCCGCCGCTCATCTGCCCTCTTCATATATAGATTCTCAGAATGCGTCGACTGCTTGCACCCCTGATCATCTCCTTCCTGAGCTCCTCCGCGCTGGCACAGTCTGCTTCCCGCGATTGGCGGCCGGAAGACCGCATTGTTATCGGAGATTTCAGCCGCGTCAGTGCGATTGCCACGTCTGCTGATCGTGTGTACATCGTGTCTCCAGCCGGCGTGCTGATCTGGCATCCGCAGTTCCAGCGCTGGGAGGGGTCATTCGATCCTCCCGATCGTGACCTGCTGATGCGGGTGTTCTCCGCCCTGGCGGACCCCCTTGATAACTCCCTGTGGCTCGCCCGCCCAGATGGATGGGTCCATTACCAGCCTGATATTCAGCTGTGGGACCAGGGGACTGTTCCGGAGGGAGTTCAAACCATTGCGTTTGACCAGGAGAACCTGGCCGCAGGAGTCTACCTGCGCACCAGGCGGGGCTGGGAATTGTTACCCCGTGGTGCCAGCGTCGCGTCCCCAGCGAACCCCCCGGCACGCCCATTGGCCTCGCAAACCGTCAGCGAGGCGATCCGCAGCAACCCGACGATACAGGCCAACGCCGCCGCCATTCTGACCGACAGAAATTTGGAGAGCGTGCGCTACACTGCGGCCGCGCGATCCTTCGATAACCGGGGATGGTATCTGGGCACATCGGGAGTTGGTGCGCTGTACCTGCCGGATGGTGCGGCTTTGCCGCAGCGTCTGACATTCGGGCTGCCGTCGGCGCGAGTGGGTGCGGTTTTCAGTTGGCCTGGTGGAGTATGGGCAGCGACCGATCGCACACCATCGAGCGACGCGGCAGTCACGTTCGTCGCTGCCGACCTGGGCCAGTTCTCCTCCTATCCAGGCACTTCGGCGGTGGGGACGCCCTTCAATCAGGTGCGCGATCTCGCCGGCCAGGATCGCGCAATCTGGGCAGCGACCGACCTTGGCGTTGCCCGCATCGAGCCGTCCGACAGCTCTTTTCTGCTGCTGGATGAGCGCCGTGGCCTGCCTGACAGCCGGGTGTATTCCATCGTCTCACGAGGCGGCCTCATCGTCGTCGGGACCGCTCACGGAGTGGCGCGGGTCGGCGACTCCCTGCAAGTAGAGCGGGTGGCGCCTGGGTACTCCGGCTCGGTCTTTTCGGTTTTTCCTTCCGGGGATTCGGTCTGGGCGGGTACGTCCATCGGTCTCTTGCTAGCGCTGCCTGACAGGCCTGACCCGGTACGACCCGCGGGACTGGCGGCACCCAGTCTCCAGGACGTGGTCGTGGACCTCGCTCCCTTGGCGGATACGCTGGTCGCTCTGACCCGAGACCAACTCCTGTGGCGTGACCCTCGGACGAGGAGCTGGACCCTCGGCCCGAACCTTTCAGCCTTGTTAGGCCGGCTACGCCGGTTTGTACCGGATGGTCCTGGATTCTGGATTGCCGGCGACCGGGGTGTCGGCTTCGCTCGGCTGGGAACGCCGCCGCTCAGACCACTGCGTGAAGGAGACCTGCCCGCAGCGGCTAATGATCTGGCAGTGGACGACCAATTTCTTTGGGTGGCGACCGATGCCGGCTTGGTGCGCTTTCGGCTGGATGTAATCCGTCCGTGAATACCTGACGTGCAGGCGAACAAGGCTGGTCTCGCACTCGGCCCTGGTGGGGAGTTCGACCGGATTCGGGAGATGATCCGAGCCCTCGGGGCGCAGGCAGTCGGGGTTGGTGATGATTGTGCGCTTATACCCCTGAATGGGACCTGCCTTGCCGTCAGCACGGACGTGAGCGTCGAGCAGGTTCACTTCCGGCTGGATTGGATCGACCTGAGCGATGTCGGCTGGCGGGCAACGGCAGCAGCCCTTTCCGACCTTGCTGCGGAAGGAGCCGAGCCTGCGGGTTTGCTCAATGCGCTGACG
>DATADG010000025.1:0-5574 GCA_036258655.1 Gemmatimonadales bacterium
GTTGCTCCCTCGGGGATCGCGATTCGGGGTGACACCGTGATGATCGGCACCGCCGATGGGATCCTGACCACCACCAACAACGGCGGCAAGTGGACCGCTCTAGGTGACGCGGTCGGTCCCCCCGCGAAAGGTCCCGCCGACACGCTTCTCCCGATCCTGCCGAGCGAGTATGTGCGCCGGATCGCGCCGGCGTCTCGGGGTTGGACGGTGGCTACCCTTCGGGGGAATCTGCGGCTCCGCCGGACAGCAACGTCCTGGGAGAACCAGCCGATCGCCTTCTCCGCCTTCCAGCCGGCCAACGCGCTCCTCATCGGGCGGCAGCTGATCAAGGGCACACCCTGCGGGCTCAAGCCCCTGGCAGACACCTTGCCCTGTCTCCGGCAGCAGAGCCGCGATACAGTGCAACCGCGCAACCCGCTCACTATCTGGTTCCGACGCCCGATCGCTCCCACCGACAACAGCTTCATCGACCAGACCTACCGCTACGGCAGCACCATGGGTGGGAACTTCCAGCAGCACCAGGGTGTGGAGTTCAACAATCCGGACGGGACGCCGGTGTACGCCATCGGTTCGGGGCGCGTGGTCTACGCCGGCCCCGCGGAGCAGGGGGCGCTGACCGTCACCATCCGCCATGACACGACCGTCAGCGCAAAAGGAAAGCGATACCGGCTCTTCTCCTCCTACTACCACAACTCCGCACTCCGGGCCAAAGTCGGCCAGCGGGTCGCTCGGGGCGCGGTCATCGCGCGAGTGGGGAACACCGGCCGCGCGACCAACGACCATCTCCACCTGGAGATCTCCGCCTCGCCGGTGGACTCCATCAAGTACATAGTGGACTCGACACAGCGGTTTCCGCCGTACACGGCGAATCCGGAGCTCTGGATCGAGCCGATTGCCGGAACGGGCATCGTGGCGGGGCAGGTACTCGACAGCGCCGGCGACCCGGTCCCGCAGGCTCGGATCTACGGCATCGTGAAGCGCGAACCAGCGGAGACTCCCTTCTCCTTCGCCGAGACATATGGGGACAAGGCCCACCCCCATCCGCTCTATGGCGAGCACTTCGCCGTGAGCGACGTTCAGCCCGGCACCTACGTGATGGGCACGGAGATTAACGGGAAGAAGGTCTTTCGGACGGTGCTGGTCGAAGAAGGAAAGTTGAGCTGGGTGGTTTTTAAACCGTGACTTTTCACTCTTCACGCATGTTTATAGAGCTGACTGACCATTTGCGATGTCCCGCCGATCACGACGAAGCTTTTCTCGTACTTCTGCCCGACGTGTTGGACAATCGCTCTGTGCGATCAGGCCAGCTCGGCTGCCCCGTGTGCAATAGAACATTTCGGATCGAGAACGGTGTGCTCGACATCGGAGGAGCGCCACGCGCCGGCGATGCCGGTTCCGCTCTCGACGCGGAGGGACTCACTGCCCTCGCTGGAGTGAATGGTCCCGGCGGCTACATGGTTCTCGTCGGTCCCCTAGCTTCACTGTGGAAAGAAGTTTCCGAGCTTCAGCCGGGTGTGGCACTCGTCGGAATCAATCCGGCAGATGGCCTGGCCGACGAGGGCCCTCAGTTCAGCGTGCTCCGAGGCTATCGCATTCCCATCAAGTCCCGCACCATGCGGGGAGTGGCGCTCGGACAACCCTACGCCGACGACCCGGCCTGGGTGCGGGAAGCGGCGAGGGTCGTGCTGCCGGGACTCCGCATCGTAGGTGAGGGCGCTGACCCTCCGGCCGATGTCATAGAGATAATGGCTAGCGCGGGAGGAGCCTGGGTGGGGACGAGTAGGAGGGGAGCGTAAACAGTCACTAGTGAAGAGGGAACGGGATGACAAAGAGCAGCGAGCCTAGCCAGTGAGCAGGTGGGATTTTAGGCTCCCTTTTTCACAAGTAGATGGTATGTTGGGAGGCCAACTAAGCGGAGGGAGCTGTGGGCCTGGAAGTTATGGGTGCAGTGGTGATCGGTGTGGTAGCTGCGATACTTCTGATCCGGAGGTTCGGTAAGAAAAATCGTTGAGGCGATCTCCGGCTGCCGCATCAACCCGCCCGTTCACTGTTCACGTCTTCAGTTTTCATTCTTCAGTCCTCACGCCTTCAGATCTTCCGCATACACCGCTTCTATCGCGGCGCGGTGCCGCTGTTCTACCACCCGGCGCTTCACCTTGAGCGTGGGCGTTAGCTCACCCGCTTCCACGCTGAAATCCCGCGGCAGTAGCAGCAGCCGCTTCGGTACCTCGAACTTCGCCAAGTCCCTGAGGCAGGTCCGGACCTCGCGGTCCATCTTGTTCTGCACCTCGGGCAACGCGAGCAGCGCCTCGTCGTCCGACCCCGTGATCCCCTGGCTCTCGGCCCACGATCTAAGGGTGGTCATGTTGGGCACGACGAGCATGATGGGAAAGCGGCGGCGATCACCCAGCATCACGGCGTTGGAGACGAACTTGCTGGTCTTGACCAGCGACTCGATGGGCTGAGGCGAGATGTTCTTTCCCCCTGCCGTGACAATGATGTCCTTCTTGCGATCGGTGATTTTGAGGAAGCCATCCGGGTCGAGTAGGCCGATATCACCGGTGTGGAACCAGCGCTCCGCGTCCAGCGCTTCCGCGGTCGCTTCCGGCTTGTTGTAATAGCCGATCATGACGTGGGGACCCCGGGTGAGGATCTCACCATCGGGAGCAATCTTCACTTCCACCCCAGGAATCGGCTTGCCCACCGTACCCAGTCTCAGGTTCTGGAAGGTGTTGACCGCGATCACCGGCGACGTCTCCGTCAGGCCGTATCCCTCGAGGATCGGCATGCCCGCTGCATGGAAGAACTTTGCGATGTCCGGGTTGAGTGGCGCTCCGCCGGAGATGAAGAAGCGAAGCCGGCCGCCGGTACGGGCCCGCAGCTTGGCAAAGACCAGCCGGTCGGCAATTCGGCGCTGGATCGCCAGGGCAGGGGGAACCGGTCGCCCGCTCAGGCGGAGCTCGACCCACCGCTCTCCCACCGACTTTGCCCAGTAGAAGAGCCGCCGCTTCACACCGGATCCGCTCCGCACCCGCTCCAGCACCCGGCCATAGATCTTCTCGTAGAGGCGGGGCACCGAGGCCATCAGCATCGGGCGCCATCGCTCCATATCCGAGGCTACGGTGTCCACACTCTCGGCGTAGTTGATCACGACGCCTGCGTGGAACATCGAGTAGTGGCCGAACATCCGCTCGAAGATGTGTGACAGCGGCAGGAACGAGAGGCATTCGTCGCTGTCGAGGAAGGTGAAGAGCGCGCAGCAGGTGGTGACATTGAACGCGATGTTGCCGTGGGTCAGCATCACGCCCTTCTGGTCGCCTGTGGTGCCCGAGGTGTAGATCAACGTTGCGAGATCGTCGGGCTTCGCGGCGAGCGCGTGCTGTTTCCAGTCGGGGCGCCGGGTCCGCGCGTCTCGACCTTTCGCGTACACCTGCTCCAGCGTGAGGACGCCGTTCCCGGCCGCCGCCGGCTCGAACGCGATGACGTGCCTGAGCCCCGGCACCCGCTGCCGGATACTGTTCACCTTTTCGACCTGGGCTGCTGTCGACGCCAACAGCGCCACCGCTCCCGAGTCACACAGGTTGTACTCGATTTGCTTGGCTGTCAGCGTGGGATAGATCGGAACGTCGGTGCAGCGCGCGGTCAGACAGGCGTAGTCGGTAATGGCCCACTCCGGCCGGTTCTCCGATAGGATCGCGACCCGATCGCCGGGGCGGATCCCCAGCTCGAGGAGACCCAGGCTCAGGTCCTGGACCCGGTCGGCCAGGTCGCGATAGCTCAGCTCGATCCAGTTGCCGTCACGCTTGGCCCGGAAGGCCACGGGCCGGGATCCGAAGCGCTCCAGAGCGCCGAAGTAGAGCTCGTTGAGTGTCTGCGCGGTGGGCGCCATTCCCTTACTGGAAGGTGACGGTGAATCGCTGCCCGGTACCGGGGACGAGAGCTCCTCGAGTGCGGTAGGCATTGACCTGGACGACGGCGCTGATGGATTGAGCAAGGTTAACTCGGTTGAGGGTCACGCCCGAGACAGCACCATCCGTGCCAGTGTTGAGCGTGTCGATCAGCACCCCACCTGGTAATGTGACCGAGCCGTCCACCGGACCGATGATAACGTATTCGACGGGACGATCCGGCAGCGGAGCCGCGGCCGGTGACAGAGTTTGCAGTTGCGCCACCAGGGGCGGCGAGGCAGCCACTCCAGGCGCAACCGTGAAGATCGAGTCGGTCACGATCAGTGTGTCGGCTCGCGCGATGACGTTGAACTGCACCAGCTGTGACGAGAGCGACCCGGATAACGCCTGCACCCGGCCGGTGCCCGGGGCGACGCCGGTGATCAAGCCGGTTGCAGGCTCAACGGTCAATGTGGGATCCGGCGCGACCCAGGTCACCTCTGCCGCCACGCTGTCGCCGTCCTTGTTGAGCGCTCGCGCGGAGAGATCCAGCATCTCGCCCACTTCGATTGTCAGGAGAGTCGGAATCGAAATTTCCAGGGCGACGACACCCCCGGGCTCCTCGGTCAGATCACTGCAACCCAGCACCAGCAACGCCAGGAGTACCGCACGGCTCACAGCGTCTCCCGAGCCGGGCTGCTTCCAATCTCGCGCAAGGCGGACTCGGCGTGGCGGACCCAGCGTTCCGCATCGGGTCCCTTGGGTGGCCGGGCGAGGAAGGCCCGGAGGTGCTGCGCAGCCTGCTGCGAGTCGCCGCGCTTGAGCAGGAGAAACGCGACGCCGTAGTGCGCCCCGCCCAGGCTGTCGTCCAGTTCCAGCGCGCGCTTGTAGTGCCGGATGGCTTCCTCTGGCTGGCCGGTCTTGGTGAACGCAATGGCCATGTTGAGCAGGATGCGTGAGTCCGACGGATTGTCTCGGAAGGCGAGCCGGTACGAGGTGAGCGCCGCCTCGAAATCTCCCTGACGCTCGAGCGCCAGGCCTTCGTTGAGATAGTCGAGACGCTGCGGGCTCACAGTCTCTCGCGATCCCTTGCCGAACATGCGTTTCCAGATGCTCATGTCGAGCCGGCCTTATTGACCAAATCGAACAGCCACAATGCCTTGGGGAAGGTCTAAAATAGTCCGGCCGGCACACACCCGCAACGCGAAATGTTGCTCCCTTGTCGAAAGCCGCGTAGGTTCGGATAGCGGAAGGTTCTCACCGTTCGCCGGCTCCGCTTGTCCGCCCGTCTTCAGAGGAGTTCATGCGCCGTACCCCACCACCGTCCGGTCCTCGCGGAGTGCTCGAGGTCGACTGGCCCTTCTTCGGCGAGATCTGCCGCGCGCTAGCGCTCAGGGTCGCCAAGGAGTACCAGCCTGAGATCGTGCTCGGCATCGCGAAGGCCGGCGTGATCCCCGGGGTGGTGGTCGCCTCGATTCTCCAGTGCGAGTTCGTCTCGATGGTGGTCACTCGGCAGGAGGAAGGCGCTCAGCCCACCCTGGTGTCAGGTCCGCCGCCGACCATCCGCGGCCGCCGAGTGCTGGTGGTGGACGAGACCTGCGACACGGGGAGCACGATGAAGCTGGCCTTGAGCGAGGTGCGCGCGCTCAAGCCGGCGCAGGTCAGGAGCGCCGTCTCATTCAAGACC
>DATADG010000026.1:0-11970 GCA_036258655.1 Gemmatimonadales bacterium
GACCACCTTGTCCATGGCACGTGCGCTGGCATCCTCGGCCACGATCACGCACCAACACTTCCCTGCCTGAAGTTCCCTTCGAACCGCGTCCACTCCGACCACGATCCGCCGGCCCCGATACCCCAGCCCAAGCAGGCCCAGCAGCCCGCTCACGCTCGAGGTCGCGCCTCCTCCCCGCTGTCCTCGTCGGTCAGCTCTGATACAAACGCCATGAGCTGGTCGGCGGTTTCCGGAGTCATGCCGGGGATCTTGGTGATGTCCTCACGCTCCAGATCGAGTATGTCGTTCAGCATCTTGTATCCCGCGCTCTCCAGAATGCCGGTGAGCTCGGGCGACAGTCCCTTCAGCTCAGCGAGCGGCACTTTGCCCGCCATTTCTTCTTCGGGGGGCAAGGGCGCAAACAGGGGACCCTCTCCACCACGTTCCAGCCACTCGCGACTAGAGTAGAGGTCGATCTTCCAGCCGGTGAGCTCGGATGCCAGCCTGACGTTCTGACCGTTTCGGCCGATTGCCAACGAGAGCTGGTCCTCGTCCACGACGGCCTGTATGGTCTTGGCTTCAGGATCGGAGAAGACCTTGGCCACGCGGGCGGGAGCCAGCGCCAGCCGGGCGAACCGCTCCGGATCAGGCGACCAGGGGACGATGTCGATCCGCTCCCCGCCGAGCTCGTTCACTACAGCCTGGACGCGGGAGCCCTTGAGACCCACGCAGGCACCGACCGGATCGATGGCGTCGTCCCGGGAGATGACCGCAACCTTGGTCCGGCTGCCGACCTCACGGGCTATGGCGCGGATCTCGACGACCTGCTGCTGAATTTCCGGGACTTCAAGCTTGAACAGCGCCTTGACGAACAGCGGGTCCGCACGCGACAGGATGAGCCGGGGACCCTTGGGGGTTTCTTCCAGGCGCTTGAGCACCGCCCGGATCGTGTCGCCCTGGTGGAAGTGCTCCCGGTGGTTCTGCTCCCGGTACGGAACGATGGCTTCGGCTTCGCGGAACTTGTTCAACATGATCACGAGCTTGCCCCGCTCGATCTGCTGTACTTCACCGGACAGCAGCTCGCCCACCTTGGACGCGAATTCCTCCCGGATCCGCGCCCGCTCGCCCTCACGAACCCGCTGGATGATACGTTGCTTTGCGGCCTGCACGGCTAGTCGCCCGAAGTCGATGAACGGCACCTCTTCTTCCAGCATGTCTCCCACCTGGAAGTCGGGGTCCTCGTATTGGGCCTCCTCGAGTGTGATCTGCCAGCTCGGGTCTTCCACCGTCTCCACCACCTGGCGCAGTCGCACCACCTTGATGGTGCCCTGGAGCTCGTCCACGCTGAGCTCGAACCGGACGTTGGGGCCGAACTTGCGCACCAGGGCGGCATGAATGCCGTCCCGCAGAAGCTCCAAGAGATCGGAGCGCTCGAGTTGCTTTGCCGTGGTCAGCTCGCGAAACGCGGCCAACATCTCTGTCGAACCAGCCATCCATTCACTCCATTTTCGGCGCAGACGCGCCCGTCAGTGGTGGGCGCTGCTTTGCGCCCTACTCCCTGCGGTGACCAAACAACTCGGTCTCCGCCACCAAAGTGGCTTCGCGGATGGAGTCAAATGCCAGGGTTATTTCGGACCCGTCTTCCGCCCGCAAACGCACATGCTCATCGTCGGGAACCGAGAGAATCTCAAACCGGCTCCGCCCCGCCAGCGCCTCCGCCCGGATCCGCGCCTGTCTCCCAATGAAGCGGCGCCAGTGCTCCGGCCAGCGGAGGGGTCGTGCAAGCCCAGGCGACGACACCTCGAGGACGTAGCGAGGCCCGACCAACGCCCGGGATTCGAGAAACCGCTCGAGGGACCGGCTGATCGCCGCACAGTCGTCGGCCGTTACGCCATGACCAGGCCGGCTGTCCGGGCGGTCCACCCGCACCTGCAGGATGGGGCGCTGGAGGGTTCCGGTCCGCCGGAGATCAACGAGCTCGAACCCAAGCCCGGCAACGTGATCGCGAATGGGGTCCAGCAGCGCGTCGGCAGACATCGCGGAGAAGGAAAAAAAATGTGGGGGAACTCCCCCACATCGACAGTAGGCCCGAACCGGCGCCTCCCGAACAGCGAGTAAATATTAGTTGCAAAGCAGATCGGAGTCAAATCAAGTGGGGTGACGGGAAAGCGGGCCCGCGGGAATGGAAAGCTTACGGGTGAAGACCTGGGACTCCGATGTATGCGACCATACGCCCGTCTTTTCCGTGGGAAGCTCGATGGCTGTAAAACGCCGAGCGATCATGAGCGGAACACAACGGTGAGGCGGTGGTCTGCCACAGGCCAAGGTCGTGCGCCTGCTTCAGGAGATGATCACGGATGTCGAGGTGCCAGGGTCCCCTTGCAGTAGTCTGGACTCCAAAGCCGTCGAGGACCTCACGACCAACTTCATAGCAGTCTCCGCAGATGCCTACGCCACAATGCATTACAACATCACCTTCTGACGACCTGGTAGCCGCTGTCAGGCGGTCGACTCCCCGCTTCAGGATACCTTCGGCGGCTCCTCGCCAACCCGCATGCAGGAGCGCCACGCCCCGGCCTGGCACCACCAGGTAAACGGGGATGCAATCGGCTACGGTGATGCTAAGCAGCACGCCGGGCGTGATCGTGGTCCAGCCGTCGACACCATCGCGGTACACCCATCCTCGTCCTCCGTCCAGGCTGCTCACCTCGACTCCGTGGATCTGATTACCGAGGGCGAAGGCCTCAAAGTCCCGCATTGCGCGCCTGAACTCGAGCCAACGGCTCATGACCTCGCCGACCGGCTGGTCGCTCCAGAGACCGAGGTCGTAGCCACGGCCAGTGATGCCAGCAATCACCCCGTACTGCTCTCGCCAGGATGGGATCTCGAATCGGGGTATCGGGCTCGGCACGACCTGTTCGCGGAGCTCGGAAGTGGAAGCTGACCTGAGCCTCGGAGGGAGTCCCTGGCGACTGACCTCTTCTGTCCCGCTTCCCCGCTTTTCCGCTTCCCCGCTTCTATCCATCCACCCGCTCGATCTGGGCACCGAGCGCACGCAGCCGCTCATCGATTCGCTCGTAACCGCGCTCGATTTGGCCAACGTTATGAATGGTGCTGGGGCCGTCGGCTGCGAGCGCGGCAAGCAGCATGGCCATACCCGCTCGGATATCCGGTGACTCGACGGTTCCCCCCTTCAAGGGCGAGGGGCCGGAGATAACCGCACGATGGGGATCGCACAGGACGATGCGCGCACCCATGCCAATGAGCTTGTCCACAAAGAAGAGACGTGATTCAAACATCTTCTCGAAGACGAGCAACATCCCGGAACACTGTGTGGCGGTGACGATTGTGGTGGACATTACATCCGCTGGAAACGCAGGCCAGGGACCGTCCTCGAGCTTAGGCACGTGCCCACCCAGATCAGGACGAATCCTGCGCTCCTGCCCCGCACTGACGCTGAGGCGGTTTCCCTCAACTCGGGGGCGTATGCCAAGCCGCTCGAACGCCAGGATTGTGCTGCGAAGATCCTCCGACCGGACCGGTTCAATCGTAACGTCGCCATTCGTCACGGCAGCCAGGCCGATGAAGCTTCCGATCTCGATGTGATCCGGACCGATGGTATAAGACGTACCGACCAGCGGCTTACCCCCATCGATGGTATAGATGTTGGAACCGATGCCGGAGATTTCGGCACCCATTGCCACAAGTGCTCGGGCAAGATCCTGGACGTGAGGCTCACAGGCTGCATTACGGAGTACCGTCCTCCCTTTGGCCATGACGGCAGCCATCAGGGCGTTTTCGGTCCCGGTCACGCTCGGCTCATCTAAGAAGATGTCATCACCCTTCAGTTGTTTGGCCTCGAGCTCGTAGCGATCCCCCACCATGACGGATGCGCCCAGCTGTTCCAGTGCCAGGAAATGAGTATCCACTCGGCGCCGCCCAATTACGTCACCACCCGGCGGCGGCAGCGTCACACTGCCAAACCGAGCCAGCAGCGGTCCGGCAAGGAGAATCGACGCTCGGATCTTGGCACACAGCGTGGGATCCAGTGTCTTGGGCTTGAGGTTCTTCGTGTCTACCCGCACGGTGTTCGGACCGGTCCACTCTGCCGACGCACCCAGGTCCAGCAGCAGCGCGAGCATGGTCTCGACGTCGCGAATGCGTGGAATGTTGTCCAGGTCGACCGGACCGTCGGCCAGCACGGTGGCCGCAAGGATGGGGAGGGCGGCGTTTTTATTGCCGGCCGGACGGACGCTTCCCTTCAGCGGACGGCCGCCGTGCACTAGAAATCGAGGAGGCATGGCCAAAGCTCACTCGCCCAGGGAATCGCGTCAAGCGGAAACAGGGGGTTGCGGTGATGCCGTAGCGGCTTTGTTTTTAGCGGATGGCAGACGGCCGCGCTTGGCGCAGGGCACTGAGCAGTCGTAAGCCTTCCCCGGAGGTGACTGGCATATGATGACACTTGCACTAGTGCAGGTCGGCACAACTCCCGAATGGGTGGCGCCGACGATGGCGATCTCGCTGGCCGTTCTGGCGCTCTCCTTCCTGATCCTGGCCGTGGCGGTCGGCGTTGCCGCCTTCAAGCTCGCCGGACAGGTGCGCAAAGTGACGACGCTGGTGGATGGATTGCAGGATGATGTCGCCCGGACCCTGAAATCGGTGCGCCGTCTGACCGAGCAGGGGCAGGACATCATGGTGCTGGTCCGGCACGAAGCCGGGGCCTTTGCGCAGACTGGAAGGCGGCTGCGCCGGAAAGCGGTGCGGGCGGTCGATCGAATCGAGGGGAAACTGGAGGAACTGGAAACGTTGTACGATGTGGTGCATGACGAGTTCGAGGGGGCGGCGCTTGACGCAGCCGCGGCGCTCCGCTCGGTGCGCCGCGGGAATGGCATGCTCGGCCGAGTCAGGCGATTTCTGGTCCCCAGCCGTTGATGACACGCAAGCGCCTCTCGCTCGCACTAGCGGGCGTGGGGCTCTTCCTTTTGCTGGTTCCACAGGAGGCCCACGCCTGGACGCCGGGCACTCACATCTATCTCGGCGAATCAGTCCTGGCCAACCTCTCGTACCTGCCAGCGGCAGTAGCCGATCTCCTTCGGGCCTTTCCTTTCGATTTCCTGTACGGCAACATCGCGGCCGATTCGTCTATCGCCAAACATTATGCCCCGCTGGGACGGCACTGCCATTACTGGCATGTGGGCCAGGAGATCCACGATCTCGCGGCAACTGATGCGCTCCGGGCATTCGGTCTGGGCTATCTCAGTCACCTCGCAGCAGACACCATCGCGCATAACTACTTCGTTCCTCGACAACTGATGCTGACCAGCAGCACGGCGGCGGTAGGGCACTCGTATTGGGAGACCCGGGTAGAAGCCCATCTCGGTGATGCGTACGCAAAAACGGCCAAAGACGTTATCCTGCTGGATCACGGGCCGGCGGACGCGCACCTCGACCGAATCATCGCGCCAACGATCTTCAGCGTGCGAACCAATCGCCGGTTGTTCCGCGGGATGGTGCATCTCACCGAGACCACCAGCTGGCAGCGGGCCAGTCAGGTGGCTCGGGAGTACAGCCGTTGGCCACTCGCCGACGCCGACGTCGAGCGGCACCTGGGGCAGTCTTTCGACTTCATCATGGAGCTGCTGACCGAATCGGTTTCCTCTGCACGGCACCTGGATCCTTCGGGCGAGCGCCCGCTCAAAACGGCAAAGGAAATGCGCCGGAGAGTCATTCGAGAGGCGGGGCGGCGTGACACCGCCGAGCTTCAGCACGCAGCGAACGAGCACTTCGGCCTGCCTGAGCGGGCACTGGTCTTCTGGGACAAGATCCCTCGCAAGCTCCCCTGGCGTGCCCCCGAAGGCAGCGCACCCTCGCCCACCCAGCTTGTGAGCGGCAGCCGCTGAATTCCCGCGGCGTCAGCGTACCACCACATACCACACGCATGCGCACCTGCATCCTGGTCGCGATGGCCTGGTCCGCCCTGCTGACTCCGCCGCTGGCGCTGGCTCAGGATTCGCTCCAGATCTCAGCGGAGCCCATGCTTGCGGAAGGAACGTTGGGATGGATCAGCGTGCGCCCCGGCACCGGGATGAGGCTTACCGGCGGTGAAGCGGCGGGAGAGCCGCTGCACTTCGAGCAGATGCCCGACAGCAGCTTCCGGGGACTGGTAGCTGTACCGATCGAGACTCTGGATTCGTTCAGAGTTTCCCTATATGTCCAACGCGCCGAGTCGACGGATACCGTGCTGACTGCCTTACCGGTGCGTCGGGGAGGGTACCGCAGCGAGGTGCTCGCGGTGGCTCCGGCCTTCGTCCGCCCAGACAGCGCGGCGGCGGCCCGCATTCAGTCCGAGATTGCCCGCAGCCGCCAGGTCTCGCGTCTATCGCAGGAACGGCCCAGGCTGTGGAAGGGTCCTTTTCGGCTACCCCGCGCCAGCCGCATTACCAGTCCCTTCGGCACTGCACGAGTCTTCAATGGTGAAGTGCAGAGTCGACATCTCGGCACCGATTTCGCCGGCGCAGTCGGGGCGCCGGTCAGGGCAGCTGGACGCGGCGTGGTGGCTCTGGTTGCAGACTTTTATCTGGCGGGCCGGGCGGTCTACATCGATCACGGTGCGGGTCTGGTGACCGCGTATTTCCATCTGAGCCGAACCGATGTCCGCCAGGGTCAGATAGTAGCGGCTGGCCAGCGGATTGGCGCTGTGGGCCGGAGCGGCCGGGTCACCGGACCACACCTCCACTGGGTGGCAAGGTATGGGGGGATATCGGTGGATCCGATGAGTCTTCTACAACTCAAGTAAAAGTAAAGAGTTTCACTTTTCACTCTTCACTTCTTGCAGTTTCTCGAGCAATACCGGCTGCACGCCTTTGGGGTCTGCCTTTCCCCTGCTCCGCTTCATGACCTGTCCGACGAAGAAGGCGAGCAGCTTGGTCTCCCCGTTGTGAAACCGGACTACTTCTCCCGGATGACCGGCCAGTACCTCGTCGACCCAGCCGGCAAGGGCACCCGCATCACTGACCTGCACCAGTCCGAGGCGTTCAGCGACGGCACGGGGGTGATCCTCAGGTGTCTGCGCGAGCTCGACATACACTCGTTTAGCTGCCTGGTGGCTCACTGTTCCCTCCTGCACCAGATCGATCAGCCGTGCCAGGTTTGATGGCGGGACCGGAAAACGGCCGGTGTCGTTGTACGTGGTCATGACTTCGCCCATGACCCAGTTTGCGGCCAGCTTTGGATCGACTCCGGCCTGTACCACCGCCTCGAAATACTGGGCGAGTTCCACCTCGCTGGTAATCACGCGGGCATCATAGGACGATAGTGCATAGGCAGCTTCGAATCTCGATCGTTTTGCATCAGGCAGCTCGGGAAGCATCCTGCGCTGGTCCTCGATCCAGGTGCGCTCGAGGACGAGTGGTGGAAGATCCGGATCTGGGAAATACCGGTAGTCATGGCTCTCCTCTTTGGAACGGGTGGGCTTGACCTGGCCGGTAGCGGCATTGAAGAGCAGAGTGACCTGCTGCACCGGAGCTCCGCTTTCTACCAGGCGAATTTGACGTTCGCGCTCTGCCGCGAGCGCCCGCTCCACGTTCGCGAAGGAGTTCATGTTCTTGACTTCCGTCTTGACTCCGAGCCGAGACTCGCCGGTGGCACGGATCGAGATGTTCGCATCTACCCTGAGGCTTCCCTGCTCCATGCTGCACTCACTCACACCGGTGTACACCAGGATCTGACGGAGAGTGGTGAGGTAGGCTCTCGCTTCCGCGGGTGAGCGGAGATCCGGCTCGCTCACAATCTCGATGAGAGGAATACCAGCGCGATTGAGGTCCACAGCGGTTTTTCCGGGGAAGCGGTCGTGTATCAGCTTGCCCGCATCCTCCTCCAGATGGACCCTGGTAATGCCCACTCGAACTCTTCCTCGATCGGCGGAGTCGAAGGTGACGCTGCCGCCGGTGGCGAGCGGCCTATCGAACTGCGAGATCTGGTAGCCTTTCGGCAGATCAGGATAGAAGTAATTCTTCCGAGCGAAGACACTGGTAGCATGCACGGTGCAGCCGAGCGCCAGCGCAGCCTGAGCACCGAGCCGGACCGCCTCGGTATTTGGAACCGGAAGCGCGCCCGGAAGCCCGAGACAGACCGGACAGAGATTCGTGTTGGGCGGATCGCCGAACGTGGTTCGGTCGGCACAAAACATTTTGGTGCGAGTGCGCAATTGCACGTGCACCTCGAGCCCGATCACCGTCTCCCAGGTCACTACCGCACCTCCGCATCTGCGGTGACGACGCGCTCCAGCGCCCTCGCGACCGCCAGCAGCCGCTCTTCCTCAAACGGCGGCGCGATGAGCTGGGCGCCGATCGGAAGCCCCTCACTCCGCCCCACCGGAAGGCTCAACGCCGGCAGACCCGCAAGATTGATCGGACAGACGAATATGTCGGCGAGGTACATTGCTACGGGATCAGCGGTCTTCTCCCCCGCCTTGAAAGCCGGTGTGGGAGTGGTAGGCGTGAGCAGAAGATCGACTCCCGCGCTGAAGCACCGGCGGAAATCGTCGGCAATCAGGGACCGAACCCGTTGCGCCTTCTTGTAGTACGCGTCGTAATAGCCCGCGCTGAGCACATAGGTTCCGACCAAAATGCGGCGCCGCACCTCGGGGCCGAATCCTTCCCCCCGGGTAGCCCGGTACAGTGAGCGAATGTCGGCCTCCGGTCCGGTCCGACGCACACCGTAGCGAACCCCGTCGTACCGCGCCAGGTTCGCAGCCGCTTCTGCCGGCGCGATGATGTAATAGGTCGGGACTGCGTACGCGGAGTTGGGCAATGCAACCGTGCGCACCTCAGCGCCCAACTCGCGCACCCGCTCGATTGTCTGCCGCAGAGCTGCGTCGACGCCGCCGTGCAGGTCCGACGGGTAGTACTCGGTCGGCAAACCTATCGTCAACCCTCTGAGATCGGGGAGCGGGTCGGGGATCCGTGTCGGCGGCCGCTCGACCGTGGTCGAGTCCAGCGGGTCGGGACCGCTGATCACGCTCAGCACCCGGGCTGTATCGAGGACGGTTCGGCCGAACACCGAAATGCAGTCCAACGACGACCCGAATGCAACCAGTCCATAGCGGCTGACCCTGCCATAACTCGGTTTAACCCCGACCACTCCGCAGAAGCTGGCCGGCTGCCGAACCGACCCGCCAGTCTCTGATCCGAGCGCCGCGGGCACGACTCCGGCCGCGACCAGGGCGGCGGAGCCACCGGAGGAGCCACCGGGTACACGCTCAGGATCCAGTGGATGCTTGACTCTACCGAAAGCGGAGTGCTCGGTTGACGAGCCCATCGCGAACTCATCCAGATTTGTTTTCGCGGCAATCATCGCTCCGGACTGCCGGAGCCGGTTTACTACCGTGGCGTTGAAGGGCGAGTAGTAGCCCTGCAGGATCTTCGACCCACACGTGGTCGGCTGTTCGACGGTGACGATGTTGTCCTTGAGCGCCACTGCGGTACCCGAGAGTAGCCCCGGCGAAGCCATCTGCTTCACCCGCGCGGCTTCCGACGCGAGCAGCTCACGTGACCAGTGGAGCGTTGCGTTGAGTGGCTCGGCCTTTTCGAGTCTCGTGGCCGTCGCTTCGGCAACACTTTCTGCCCCACTGCTCCGATGCCCCGCTGCGCCCCTGCGGACGGCTCCGCTCACGATTCCTCCATGGAGCCATGCCGTGGCACAAGGAAGAAGCCTTCCATGAATTCAGGGGCCAAGTTGGCGGGGGGGCGCTCCAGCGGCACAGCATTGGGCACGTCCTCCCGCAGCCTGACGGACGCAGGACCGGGCAAGAACGTCTCCGCCATGCGGTCGGCGGGCACCTGATTCAGCTGGGCGACGTAATCCACGATCCGGTTCATCTGCTCCACCAGTCGCTCCAGCTCATGCTCGGCGACGGCCAGCTCGGCTAGTTTGGCAACGTGCAGCACCTCATCGCGGCCAATGCTCATGCGCTGTCCCATTCCCGTTCCAAGCCGGCGTATGCCACCAGCAGTTGCTTGATCCCGACCTCCTCATCGTCGAATGCGACAGAAACCTTGAGGTCTCGACCGGTGCCCATCAGTCCCTGGATGGTACCGCTGCCGAATCGGCGATGCCGTACTCGCTCGCCTTTGACATATCGAGGGCTGTCCTGAGAAGCCTCCTCGTCGGCGAGGCGGCTCGGCGTCGGGGACGCTGGGCTGCTGGATCTGAGGCTTCCTCTGGCGTTGTTCCACTGCCCCACTGCCCCACTGGCCCGCTGCCCATCCGCCCATCCTGGGGCCCACAGCGAAGTCGTGCGCCGCTCCTCCACCACGCCCGGCGGTATGGCTTTCAAGAATCGCGAGACAATGCCAGGGCGAAGCTCGCCACCTCGTCGTCGAGCCCGGGCCCACGTCAGATACAGCTTGTCCTTGGCACGGGTCAACCCCACATAGCAGAGCCGTCTCTCCTCTTCCAAACCGGCGGCCTGCTCCTCGGCTCGCGCCAGTGGAAACAGGCCATGCTCCAGCCCCGTCAGCACAACCACCGGCCATTCCAATCCCTTGGCGGTATGCAGGGTCATGAGCGTGACCCCCTGCTCTTCGCCGATTACTGTGTCTGCTGAGGAGAGCAGTGCCGCCTCCGCGAGAAAACGTTCCAGCGGCGTACCGGTGTCGTCCTCGGACATTGGCGCCTCTTCCGACCAGTTGGCCGCACTCGCCACCAGCTCGCGTACATTCTCCCAGCGGTCGGCGCCCTCCGGACCCTCGGCCAGCAACACGGCTTCATAGTTGATTGAGCTGATGATGTGCTCCAGCAGGTCGGCCGGTGACAGATGTTGGAGTCGAGCCGCACTGTCGATGAGTCCGGCAAAGCTGCGGAATGCGTCGCGGACATTTGGCCGCAGCTCAGGGATTCTGTCGGCGACGCGGGCGGTCTCAAGTAATGGCTTACCCCACTGGCTGGCGAAGCGGTCGAGGGTGGCGAGGCTGGTTTCTCCGAGTCCCCGGCGCGGCACTCCAACTGCCCGAAGGAATGCCTCGTTGTCTGCCGGGTTGGCTACCAGCCGGAGGTAGGCCAGCAGATCCTTCACCTCTCGCCGCTCATAGAAGCTGATGGCGCCGATAAGCCGATACGGCACGCCGGCTCGGCGGAATGCCTCCTCCAGCGCTCGCGACTGAGCGTTGGTCCGATACAGCACCGCCATCTCGGAGTACGACCAGTCTGAGGCGGCGCTACGCTTCTGGAGCTCCCGGACCACCCATTCAGCTTCATCGCGCTCATCGGCGGCCGCCACAAGGGTGACCAATTCCCCTCCCCGACGGCGAGTGGTCAGCGTTTTACCGATCCGGCCGCTGTTCTCGGCGATGACGCCATTCGCGGCATCGAGCACGATTTGGGTAGAGCGGTAGTTCTCCTCCAGCCGGATCAGCCGGGCTCCGGGAAAATCCTTCAGAAAATCCTGCATATTGCGTACGTCCGCCCCACGCCACCCATAGATCGACTGATCGTCATCGCCAACGGCGCACACATTTCCGTGCGCGCCTAACAGGCGAATCAGCTCGTATTGAGCCCGATTGGTGTCCTGAAACTCGTCCACCAGGATGAAGTTGAAGCGCCGCTGATAGGCATTCAGCCGGTCGGGGTGCTCCCGGAACAACCGCAGGGGGTGCAGCAGCAGATCGTCGAAATCCATTGCGTTGGCTGCCTTCAACGCCGGCCCGAGCGCATCGTAGACCTCAGCGGCCACCTGCGCCAACCGATCGTAGGAACCACCGGATGCGAGGCCCGCGGGGTCAATCATCCTATTCTTCGCTGCCGAAATCACCGACTGGACGGCCTTGGGAGGGAACAGTTTGGTCGAGTGACCCTGGCGATCCATCAGCTTGCGAATCAGGCTGATCCGGTCGTCTTCGTCGTAGATGGTGAACTGGCGTGTAAAGCCCAGCAGCTCGGCTTCACGCCGCAGCATACGAGCAGACAGCGAGTGGAATGTGCCGATCCACAAAC
>DATADG010000027.1:0-17423 GCA_036258655.1 Gemmatimonadales bacterium
AGCTCAACACCCTCGGCGACGACCATTGGGAACTGGCGGGCATCGTGCGCGAAGATCGGCGGGCGCACTTCTACTTCAAGCGCGAGCGGACTCGGTAGCCCGCCCGATGGCAAACCAAGTGAGGGAACGATGCCTTACTACCTCGTCTCTGCTCGACCTGTGGCCGACCGCCTGGATGATCTCGAGGCGAAACTGAATGAACACGCCTTCCTGAAGCTCCAGCCGTTCCGCCGGGCGCTCACAGCCGCGTTGGAGGGTGCTCGTCGCCTGCCGGATGGGACGGCTGTCTGGGAGGAAGAGGACTACTGCAGGCCGCCTCTAGCCGAGGAGCGTCATGCCGTGCTGGATCACTACTTCGAGGATGTGTCGGTCGAGCTGGTAGAGCACGGCAGTGGGTGGGAGCGGATCGCCGAGCTCCCGCGCCTGTTCCCCGCCCTCAGATAGCACGGAGTGACGAAAGAGCCGGATATCGCGGAGCAGCGACTCCGCAATCAGCTGATTACACCCCCGGGGCGACGGCATCCGGAAAACGTGGTCTCCTGGTTGGGCGCTACACAGGCGCAGGAGTACGGGCCCGCGAAATGGGCACTCGGACTTCGCTCGGCGCACGGCACCACCGACGCCGCGATCGACCGGGCCATCGATCAGGGCCGGATCCTCAGGACCCACGTGCTTCGCCCCACCTGGCACTTCGTCACCCCGGCAGACATCCGCTGGATGCTGGAGCTCACCTCCCCGCAGGTGCATCGCACGATGTCGGGCTATGATCGCCAGCTCGGGCTGGATATCGGTGTGATGACGCGCGCGGCGGGCATCATCGAGCGCGCGATCGGTGATTGCGGTCATCTCACACGGGGCGAGCTGGGCGCTCACCTCGAGCGCGCCGGACTGCCAGCGAGAAGCCGGGAGCTCGCCCACATCATGATGTACGCCGAATTGGAAGGACTGATCTGCAGCGGTCCCCGCCGGCAGAACAAGTTCACCTACGCGCTGCTCGCGGACCGGGCACCAGCCGCTCGGCGGCTCTCCCGGGACGAGGCTTTGGCGGAGCTCACGCTCCGATACTTCACAAGCCACGGCCCCGCCACGATCCGGGACTTCGTCTGGTGGTCGGGACTGAGAACCACCGATGTCCGACTCGGTCTGGAGATGAATCGTGCACGGAGTTGCGAGATGGACGGCCTGCAATACTGGACCGTCGGCCGCTCAGCACGGAGAAAGCCAAGCCGCGAAGCCACTGTGCATCTGTTGCCGGTATATGACGAATACCTCGTGGCCTACCGAGATCACCGGGCAGTGCCCCGTCCAGCCTATGCGTTCGGCGGCCTACAACATGCCCTCGTCATCGAAGGGCAGGTAGCCGGCGCCTGGAGAGCCACTCTCGCGAAGAATGGAATCGGGGTGAACGTCTCACCGCTGCGGCGGCTTACTCCGAAGGAGCGGCGCGGAGTGGCTTTGACCGGGGAGCGCTACGGAAAATTTCTGGGTATGCAGGTCTTCTTGTCGATCTTGTGAGTTGCGGCATGAGCGGTCGGCAGGAGGCGGATGTGGACAGCCTGAGTACTTTTGGCTCAATCAGGGAGGCATTCTTGGCGAGATCTGGGATGCCGCACGAATCACCAGGCCAGGTTGATCGGGAACTTTGACGTGCGCACCAGAGCATTCGGGGACATCGCGCTGACGGTACTGGTCTTCGCTGCCGGGGTGGTGCTGGTGATTCTCACAGTGCGCTCGGTTCCGGCGTGGTGGACTACGAAGTTCGAGTGGCCGCCGCCCACGCTGACGACGCTGGCGCTCGCGTCCGGAGCGTGCATTGCCTTTCTCATCACGGGCACGAGGGTGATGGCACTGCGTCTTTGCGAGGCTGAGGTAACGCGGGTGGTCTCCATCGAGGGTGACACGGTCGAGGTCTGGGAGGGTACCGTCGCCGATCGCCCCCTGCTTCGCAGTCTGGGGGGCAGGCGAAGCTTCATCACTCCCTGGATCTGGAGCTTTCGCGCTCCAGATAAGGCCGCACTGGCCCGGCTCCTGACCGCATTGCGGGATGCGAGTGTTGCCTTCGAGGGCGACGATCCAAAGCGCTGGACGCCGAGTGACATCTTCGCTCAAATGCGCGAACACGGACTGGTGAGCGGGAGCTACGACGAGGTCGGCATAGCCGGTGTGGCGCGCAAGCGATAGAAAGAACAATGACCGTACCCCCTGAAGTGTGGCTCCGCGGACCGGTGGAGGGCATCCAGCCGCTGCTGCAGCCCGCGGCGCACTCGCTACTCCAGGTAGGTGAAGACGTAGTGCCGATCGTGCAGCACCTCACTCCGGATCAACTGTGGGCGCGGCCCGGTGGTGCCGCGTCCATCGGATTCCATCTGGCGCATCTTCCGGGCAGCCTGGAGCGGCTGCTCACGTACTCGCGCGGTGAGAGCCTCAATCCCGATCAGCTCGCAAGGCTGGCGGCGGAGCGCACCGTCCACGAGGACCGGCCTGAGCTGGCGCGACTGCTGGAAGCGTTCACGACCGGGTTGGCCGACGCTATCGACTATCTGCGAGTGGTCCCACCCGACACTCTCCTTCAACCGCGTGAAGTCGGCCGCAAGCGGCTCCCCTCCACCACAGTGGGGCTGATCTTCCATGCTGCCGAACACTCGGCTCGACATGCCGGTCAGATCGTGACCCTTACCCGGGTGGTGATGGCCTGAGAACTTAGTGCACTACGGATGCACCGATGACACGGCTGCACGGATCTGAAACCAGAGGCCAGCACCATCCGTTCTGTCGCCGCCGAGCGGCGCCAAACAGCTTCGGAACACGCTTGAGCTCTTTCTTCTAAGTGCTTCAGGAGTAAGCCAGTGCTCTTTGCGATCGAAACCAGTGGATTAACCAAGCACTTTGGTAACACCCGCGCCCTGAACGGGGTGGATCTCCGGATCCGGAAAGGCTCGGTCTACGGACTCCTGGGTCCGAACGGCGCGGGAAAAACCACCACCATCCGCGTCCTTGCCACGCTGCTCAAGCCGGACTCCGGCACCGCCACTGTGCTGGGCCATGATGTGGTTCGCGACGCGAAGGCGGTTCGGGAGAAGGTGAGCCTGACCGGCCAGTACGCCTCCGTTGACGAGGACCTCACGGGCACCGAGAACCTAGTGCTGGTGGGCCGCCTGCTAGGCCTCTCCTGGCGCGATGCGCGCAAACGCTCATCGGAGCTGCTCGAGGCGTTCGGTCTCACAGACGCCGCTGGTCGGCAGGTGCAGACGTATTCCGGGGGCATGCGTCGCCGCATCGACATCGCAGCGAGTCTGGTAGCGATCCCAGAGATCCTCTTCCTCGACGAGCCTACCACCGGGCTGGACCCACGGAGCAGAGGTCAGGTCTGGGAGCTGGTGCGCCGGATCGCGGACGAGGGGACGACCGTGCTGCTCACGACCCAATACATGGACGAGGCGGACCGGCTAGCCGAGCGGCTGGCGGTGATCGATCACGGGATGGTTATCGCGGAGGGCACCAGCCGCGAGCTCAAAGCGATGGTCGGGTCGAGCGCATTGCATCTCAGGCTCGCGAGCGCCGACCAGCGGCCCCGGGCGCAGGAGTTGATCTCGCAGGTGCTGGGCGATGGAGTCTTGGCCGGGAGCGATCCTGCCGCCGTCGCTGCACGTCTCGAGAGTCCCGCGCAGGCGGCCGACGTTCTTGCTGCGCTGGCCCGGGACAGCGTCGAGGTCGCGGAATTCTCCGTGGGGAACCCCAGCCTGGACGAGGTGTTCTTCGCGCTCACCGGGCGGACATCGGAGCACGAAGTTCCGGAGGAGGCCAGGTCATGACCGCCATCGACGTCCTACCCTCGGGCGAGCGGACCCATCAGCTGCTCGCGATGCGGGCCCGTCCGCGTCCGGCATCTGCACTCTCGGCGGTGCTGACGCTCGCCTGGCGTGCCCTGCTCAAGATCAAGCACGTGCCGTTCCAGCTGTTCGACGTGACCGTGATGCCGATCATGTTCACGCTCCTGTTCACCTACATCTTCGGCGGCGCGCTCGCGGGATCGCCGAGGCAGTACATCCAGTACCTCCTGCCCGGTATCCTGGTGCAGACCGTCATCTTCATCACGGTGTACACCGGGATGGGACTCAACACCGACATCCACAAGGGGCTGTTCGACCGATTCCGCTCGCTTCCGATGTGGCAGCCGGCTCCCCTCCTCGGCGCACTGGCCGGCGACCTGTTCCGCTACTCGGTGGCCTCTATGATCATCCTGATCATGGGATTCATCCTGGGCTTCCGGCCCCAGGGTGGCGTAATGGGGGTGCTGCTCGCGATGGCGCTGGTCATGGTCTTCGCCTTCGCACTCTCCTGGCTCTGGATCATCGTGGGGATGCTGGTACGGACGCCGGAGTCGGTCATGACGACGAGCTTCGTGTTCCTGATGCCTATCACGTTCGCCAGCGACATCTTCGTCCGGCTCGACACCATGCCCGGCTGGCTGCAGGAAGTGGTGGGGCGGAACCCGGTGACTCAGCTCGCGGTCGCGTCTCGTGCCCTGATGCACGGCCAACCAACGGGGAGGGCGGTGTTCTGGGTAGTGTTAGCTTCGGCGCTCATCGTGCTCGTCGCCGCGCCGGTCGCCATGCGGATGTATCGGAAGGAACGGTGACAGCGGCCGGTCGGGCCGTCAGGCGGTCCATCCTCCTGTCCTTCTGCCTCGCTCTCGCAACGCCTCACGCGCTGCTCTCGCAGAGCGATGCATCGGAGTCACATCGGAACGGCATAAGCAATGAGGGGAAGAACCAGCGCGACCCCTATGTCACCGCCGGCGACCGTGCCTACCTGATCGGAACCCAGGATGGAGATTTCCCGGACCTCGGTGGACATGTGCCGGGCGAGATGGCCGGACTCTGGATTCATCCCATCAAGATCATCGATGGCTTCTGGATGAAGCTGACGGACGTCGAGACCAACCAGGAGGTCGCGCTCTCACGGAGTGCCGCGTTCGTGAATTATCCGTACGGCAATCGGTTCAGCTACGACCCCGTGCTCGGTGGCATCGAGATCGAACGCTTCCAATTCAGCCCTGACGGCTACCCCGGAGTGATTGTTCAGTATCGCCTCACGAATCCCGCCCCTCGCAAGCGGCAACTCCGCGCGGAGGTGGCCGTCAAGACCGACCTCAGTCCGGTCTGGTTCTCCGAGAAACTGGGTATTCAGGACGCGCCGGACACCGCCGACTGGGACCGGGAATCACGCCGCTTTGTCGCGCGGGACAGACGACACCCGTGGTTTGCAGTCTGGGGGTCGACGCCTTCCGGTGCTGGGCGATTGGTGCGCGACGTCCCCCAGATCTCCACCCGGGGTCCGGGGAGCACCGCCGCCTCGAGCCACGACATTACACTGGCCCCGACTGGCGGCGCCGTCCTTACACTCGTCTTCACCGGTTCGGCACGATCGAGAAAGGCTGCCGAGCAAGCGTTTGCGGATCTGACCCGCAATCACAAGAACCTCCTCGACAAGAAGAAGGCCCGTTACGGAGCGCTCGTTCAAAGAGCGCGCATTCGGATCCCGGATCAGCGGCTGCAGCAGGTCTACGACTGGGTGAGGATCAATGCCGAGTGGCTGGTGAGAGACGTTCCGGAAATGGGCCGCGGCCTCGGCGCCGGTCTCATGGAGTATCCCTGGTGGTTTGGAACCGAGACCTATTCGCTCCAGGCGCTCGCCGCCAGCGGAAACGCCGATCTCGCGAAGGCGACCCTCCGGCTCTTGCGGGACCAGTCCGCCCGGGCCAACGGCAACGGCCGCATCGTGCACGAGGTCACCACCAACGGTGGCGTGTCAAACTACGGCAACACCCAGGAGACCGCGCAGTTCATCCTGACGGTCGGCAAGGTCGTGCAGTGGACCGGGGATCTGGCGTTTGCCCGGGAGATGTATCCAGCCATGAGGCAGGGGCTCCGCTGGTTGCTGAACGATGTGGACCAAAACCGGAACCTCTTCCCCGAAGGCTACGGGATCATGGAGGTGCTCGGACTGAACACCGAGGTGATCGACGTCGCAGTGTACACCCAACAGGCGCTGGTGGAGACCGCCCGGGTCGCCGAGATCCTGGGTGACTCGCAGCCCGCCGCGCGCTACCTGCAACTGGCCTCCCGGCTCAGAGAGCGGATCGAGCAGCGTTTCTGGATCGAGGAGGAAGGCTCCTATGGCGACTTCTACGGTACCAAAGCACAGGCCATTGCAGTTGCAGACGGGGCTATCAAGCAAGTGCGCCTGAGGGAGAAGCTGACCAGGAAAGACGAGGAAGCGATCGAGCACTACGAAAGGCTGAAGGATTCATTTGCCGCGGGGCCAGATACCGGCCGGGCTTGGATAACGAACGAGAACTGGGTCATCGCGACGCCGATGGAGGTGGGGATCGCGCCGCGGGACCGGGCCATCCGGCTGCTGGATAGAATTCGAGACGAGAACGTAGGCGAATACGGTCCCTGGCTCTCTGCCGTCGAGCAGCAGGCGATGATGACCATCTCCACCGGTGTGCAGGCAGTCTCGGAGGCCAACTACGGGCGGACGGATGAAGCGATGTGGTATGTGGGCAAAATCGTCGAGACGTTCAACCGGGTGTTACCCGGATCGATCTCGGAGACGATGCCCGACGACGGCTGCTTTACCATTGCCTGGACAATGTACGGCATTGTGATGCCGCTGATCCATCACGTCTTTGGCATCCAGCCGGACGCGGTCAACAGGACAGTTGTCTTCGAGCCGCATCTGCCGTCCGGATGGGAGAACATCACCATTGAGGATCTGCCGGTCGAAACCAATCGCTTGTCGTTCTCCCGCTCGCGTACCGATCGAGGGATCGAGTACACAATTGATGCCCGACAGGACGGATGGAGCGTGGTGCTGAAGGGAATAGCGCTGCCAGACGCGGAGTACTACGTCAATGGCAAAGCGGCTTCTTTAAGTGACTCCGGCGTGCAACTCAAGGGAAAAAAGAATCACGTGCTGGTGGTTCGCCGGTGAGACGAAGAATTACCGCCGCTTCGACAGTAAGCGCGTCACCCGGGGCCATTCCTCGGGTGGCAGCTTGCTCTCCCCACCCATGGCGACCAGCGGATTGGCCTTGTAGTACGGTCCGCGGCCTGTCGTCAGGCCACTGATGGGAAGGCAGTAGTAGCACCGCCGAAAGATGAAAACCGCCCGTTCTCCCGGAACCAGCGGCGGAGCGGTCGCCCAGTCGCTGTTGCGCGCTGTGACTGCAGGATACTGCACGACAATCTCGTTCGTGGCCAACTGAAACGATGCCGGTGGGGTGAGCGCGGCTGGCAGCACGCCGAGGTCCGACCGCTTCGCACGCTTGAGCTTTCCCTTCAGGACCGAGTCGACCGACAGCTTCACGTCGTACCAGGTCTCCTTGGCCCCCAACTGAAACTGCGGAGTCAGGAAGCCGTGCTGGGAGACCAGCTCCAGCGGAGTGGCCAGCACGATAAGCTCGGCTCGCTCGATTGCCCGGCGCAGCACCGAGTCTGGGATCTGGCCCGGCTGTGGTAGCTCGGCCGTGAGGGGGTGAGCCTCTTCGCGGGCGCGTTGGAAGGTGGAGCAGGAGACCAGGAGGAGCACACCGGTCAGGACCGGAAGCAATCTCCGGGAGAGTGATACGCAGCACATGGGATACTCACACGCTCGGGATACTCACAGGCTATTGGCCAGAATGAATGCTCCTGAACGCAGCTTCGGTGCCATTCTTCCGCCGGCGTGGCGGGATCGAGCCCGAGCCGCATTCCGGAGGGAATTCAGCTTCAGAGGTACTACTAACGCAAGCGACCACGGCACCCTTGCAGTTTTTAGCCTACAGTGCCGATGCGACACTCGGTCAGTCGCCTGCAAGGGGGTGGTATCAGGCCGCCGATCAGTCCTGGTAGGCCAGGGAAGGCTCCAGTGGCCCAGACGGTCCAGCATAGCGATAAGACGCTGGTACTGGGCAAGACATCAAACCGGATGACCAGGACATCTGGCAGCAGCCAGGCTTCGCGAGCACTTTCCCCAGCCATGTTGCAGGGCAAGGTAGTTCTGATCACCGGTGGCAGCTCCGGTATCGGCCGGGCGGCGGCGGACGCTTTTGCCCGCGCCGGAGCCCGTGTGGTGATCGCGGGCCGCCGCGCCGAGCTGGGCAGAGAGGTGGAGGCGGAGATCCGGAAGAACGGCGCCGAGGTCAGGTTCGTCCAGGCCGACGTCTCGATTGCTCGCGATGTCGATCGCCTGATCTCCTCGACCGTAGCACAATTCGGGCGCCTCGATGCCGCGTTCAACAACGCCGCTACCACGGACGGCGCTCTCGCCCTCACGGCCGACTTCACTGAAGAGCAGTTCGATCGCGCCTTGTCCATGAATCTGAAGAGCGTCTGGCTCTGTCTGAAAGCGGAGATCCGTCAGATGCTGTCGCAGACTCCCCCGGGGGGAGCAATCGTCAATACCTCGTCGGTGAATGGTCTGGGAGGCGCAGCTGGAGGCGCGCTCTACTCGGCCGCGAAGGCGGGAGTGCTCGCGCTTACCAAATCGGCGGCGCAGGAGTACGCCACCCGGAACATAAGGGTCAACGCGCTCGTGGCGGGAGCATTCCGGACGCCGATGCTGGAAGGAATCTTCGATACCGTCGGAGCGCAGGCCGGAGGTCCGGAGGCGGTAGAAGCCCAGTACGCCGGTCTCGTTCCGATGCGCCGGATCGGACGGCCCGAGGAAGCAGCCCAGGCCGCCGTGTGGCTCTGCTCGGATGCAGCCTCTTACGTGACCGGACACTCGATGATTGTCGATGGAGGTATGACTGCCGCGACCCGCTGAGCAACTCCCCGAACCAGTTCTCGTGACTCCGCGCCTCCACCTGATCCCCTGCTCCCCGGGCCAACTCCTCTGCTTGATCGAGGAGCCGAAGCGATTCCCCGAGCTGGCCGGGTTCGCCGCTGCCGACGGGCTGCGTGAATTTTTCGTGTCGGGCGAAGTCTCGCCCCAATGGCTGGCTCGGCTCCATAGCGCCGCAGGACCGGATCCGTGGCAGTACGGTTTTTTCGTGGTGGAGCCGAACATGAGTGTCGCAGTCGGGACTGCGGGTTTCAAAGGTCCGCCGGACGACCACGGCATTGTCGAGATTGCCTATGCGATCGTGCCTGCCTGCGAAGGCCGGGGCTACGCGACTGAAGCTGCCCGCGCCCTGGTGGTGTCTGCCTTCGCAAGCGAGGCGGTTCGGCGGGTGCGCGCTCACACCTTGCCGGCATTCAACGCCTCTACACGGGTCCTGCAGAAGTGTGGGTTCCGGCATATGGACACCGTCGTCGATCCTGAGGACGGCCCGGTGTGGCGCTGGGAGCGGCAGCGATCACCTTCCCTCTTGTAGCGGAGACCCGAACAGCTCCACCTCCTGGCGAGAGTGGTCCGCGGAAGCCACTATCACGTGGAGCTCCATGATGCTCTTGACCATAGGAAGATCATGACCGACACGATCTCAGATCAGGCACCCACAATTCACGATGTGTACCCCTACCTGTGCGTTCGCGGTGGCGCCGCGGCCATCGACTTCTACGTCCGGGTCTTCGGGGCACAGGAGCTCATGCGGCTCACCTACCCTGACGGGCGCATCGGACACGCCGAACTGAAGCTTGGTCCGGGCACGCTGATGCTGGCGGACGAGCATCCCGAGCTCGGCATCAGGAGCCCGCTGGCCTTCGGCGGCACGGGGATGACGATTCATCTCCATGTGGACGACGTCGACCGTTTGACCAGACGGGCCTCGGAGGCCGGAGCTACGGTGCTGCGGCCTCCTACCGACGAGGGCCATGGCGAGCGTCAGGCGCGGGTGCGAGACCCGTTCGGACACGAATGGCTGCTGGGCCATCAGCTCGAAGCTGTCTCGTCAGAGGAGATCCAGCGCCGCTTCAGCGCTGAGTTTCGACAGGAAACCCGCTGAGGAGCGAGTCCCTTGGGGCTCGCCGGCCTGAAGTTGATTGAAATGTTTTACCGGTGCACTGTTGGTCAATGACCATGCAGTGGAATGTCGTAATCAGCCTCTTGATAACGGCGCTCAACGGCATCGCTGACGCCAGGTCACAGACGCCGGGCTCCCTCGACAGAGTCGACCGCTTCATCAGGACCGAGCTGGCTCGGCAGCGAATCCCCGGAATGTCGGTAGCGGTGCTGCGCGGCGACAGCGTGCTCCTGGCACGCGGCTTCGGCTTTGCCCAACTCGAGCGCCGCGTGCCGGCAACAGACAGCACACTGTACGCTGTGGGTTCTGTGACCAAACAGTTCACCGCGGCCGCCATCGTGCTGTTGTCTCAGCAAGGCCGGCTCCGGCTCGACGATCCAATCATCCGCTACCTGCCCGAAGGCTCAGCCGTGTGGAGAGGGGTGACCATCCGGCACCTGCTCACTCACACCTCCGGCATTCCCCAGGATACCAGCCTCGATTTTCGACGAGACTACTCGGAGAGCGAGCTGGTGCGCTCCGCCGCTCGGCCGCTCCAGTTCACGCCGGGAGAGCTCCAGAGCTACAGCAGCACCGGCTACGCGCTGCTCGGCGTCATCATTCGTCGTGCTACCGGCAACTTCTGGGGCGACTTCGTGCGGGAACACATCTTCAGTCCGGTCGGCATGGGCACGGCCAGAGTCAATGCCGAGATCGACACAGGCGCCAACCGAGCCACGGGCTACTACCTGGTGAACGACACACTGCAGAAGCCGGACCCGGTGTCCCCATCTCTCGATTCAGCCGCCGACTGTTGCCTCAGTTTCACAGCCCGTGACCTCGCCCGGTGGGCGGTCGGCATCAACCACTGGAAGGTGCTCGGCCGAGCTGGTTGGGAGCGGAGCTGGACTCCGGTCCGACTCAACCGCGCGGGCACATATCCCCATGGCTTTGGCTGGAACCTCCTCGAGCAGCGCGGGTACCGCCGTGTTGGACACAGCGGCGCATGGCAGGGCTTCCACGCAACCATTCAGCGCTATCCGGATTTTGACCTTACGGTGATCGTGCTGCTGAACCTGGGACAAGCAAACTCCGAGGGTATTGCTGTGGGCATCGCCGGGCTTGTGGAGCCGGCCCTTACCCCGCCACATCTTCTTCCCAGCCCACCGAAAGATGCGGCTCCGCCAGTCTCGATAGATCAACTGCTGAGCGCCATCGCCTCCGGCAGGGAGGCAAAGCTGGTGACGCCTGAGTTCAGGGCCACCTTCCCCACCCCGCGGCGGGAGCTGATCGCCGGATTAATCGAGACTATAGACACGTGGACTCCGCTGGGTTGTGACAATGTCCGGGACCGGCACATCTCACGACTCCGTTCCCGGATCGAACACATCTGCTATGCCAAGGGCACCGGGCGGCAAGGAAGTCTGCTCTTTACTGTCCCGTACGCGAGCGGTTGGCGGGCAGCAGGTCTCGACAACGTCTTCGGTATCTGAGCTACCCTGGCTCCCAACCTGAGGCCTTAAAGAGCTAGCGCCTGCCATCTCACCCCACCCTGACAACTCTCCCTGGTGAAGGCACTCCGTTTCGATTCAGAATAAACACCATGTAATGGCCGGGCGGTGCCCGCCTCCCGTTAGCGGGCACAGTGACCCGGATCAGGCCGCTCCCACGGGAGAATGCCAGGGTATTGGCGCGCTGGCTCGCATCGAAGGCGTGGGTCGCAGAGCCCAGCCTGATCCAGCGCACCGAGGTGATCTGCTTGGCGTAGGGAGTGCTGACCGTGAACTGCTGACCGTACCCCACGGTGGTTGATGACACACCCGTGATTGCCGGGCGCGCACCCTTGAAGAGGTAGGGCGGCCGGAAGATCTCGTGATTGGCCTGGCGGGGGTAGAATTGGTTCGGGCTGAGCGGGATGCTGGCGTCGCCGCTCGCTCCATGCAGCACCGTCGCATCAGGGAGGAGGATGGAGACGGAGTGGTACACGCGGTCGACGCTGTTGGCCGCCAGTCTGGTCCATTTGCCAGTCCGCGGATCCCAGATCTCGGCCTCACGCACGGCACCTGACAGGTCGTTGAAGCCTCCCGACCGGGTGCCCCCCGTCACCAGGACCTGGCCATCCGGCAGGATCGTCGCATTCAGGTGCCGGCGAGGGAAGTGCATGGGAGCGGTGCTGATCCAGCGGGGCAGGCTCACATTGAGATCAATCGTTTCTGCTGTGGCGGTGGGAGCACTCGCTTTGGGGTCGCTGGTGCTCCAGCGGAGATCACCGCCGCCACCCATCATCAGAATCTTGCCCGTTTCGTACATGACGGCGGAGCCATAATCCCGGTTGAACGGCCATACGTGGGCAAACCCATCGCTGGTGGACCAGGCGCCTCTGCCGTTCGCCGTTGTCGCGTCCACATTGAGATAGCGGGATTTGATGCGCTCGCCGGCCATGAACAGCCTGCCGTTTGGTGCCAGGAACTGACGCGGGTAGTAGGGCAGCCTGAGGCTGGCGCCGGGAAGGCGAACCCACCGGCCATTTTCCCAGAGCTCCGGTATCAGCACCACGTTGGCGCTCGCGTCTCGCCCGGCAACCGTGACGAGCCGCCCATCAGCGAGTGTCGTCACCGTCGGATACCACCTTCCCGCCGCCATCTTGGGCAGGCCAGGCACCCAGGTCTCGGTGATGGGATCGAAGATGTTGGTAACATCGAGCCCGCGGTTGTCATCCTTGTGACCCCCTGAGACCATCAGCCGTCCGTCGGCCATCAGCGTGTGGCCGGCGCAGAAAAGCATCGTATCGGCCATGACCATCGCGGCATTGGTCGGCGCCTCGCTCGCGGGATCCCACAGCCGAGGCATACCCATGCTACCGTCCAGCTCGTACTTGCCCCAGGCGAGCACCTTACCGCTGGGAAGCAGGCTGATGTGCAGTGGCACAATATCCCAGCTCACCGGCGCACTCCATTTGCCGGTGGTCGCTTCGGGCGGCAGAGGATCGATGGTGACCGCAGACGACTTCACCGCCGCCGGGCCGGCGGTGAATCGCAAAGTGTGTGTACCGGTTCCTGCAATACCCAGATCGGCAAAGGTCACGCTGCCGAAGTTGCCGGTGGTCGCACTGACATTGCCTTGCAGCGCACCTGAGCCGCTCGCGATGCTCACAACGACCGTCGCACCGGGAACGTTCACGCCGGCTGCGTCCTTCACTACGACGACCGGCTGCGCTCCTGGCTCCCAGACCTCCTGATCCAGCGCGCGAACGGGCGGCTGCTTTCTGATGATGACCATGGCAGGAGCGCCAGCGGCGGTGGCGAAATCCCCCTCCGGCGCAGCCGGACGGGTTACGTTGTCGCCGCTACAGGTGAGTGTAGCAGCGGCCACACTGGCAGTGAACGCCAGACGGGCAGCTCGAGCTTGCAGAAGCACGGGTCTCATGGGGTCAGCACGCTAGCGAGGACGCAGGAATAAAGCCAGTCGCGGAACCGGTCAAGCGACCGCAACTCGCTCGCAATCATTGCTATGCAGGGCCACGCCTCCGCCGCTTGTTGCGCTGGCTCGACAGTAGACGAGGCCCTGAAGCTGGAGCGCGAGTGCCGGCATGGAGAACGCCTGGCCAGACCAGCGGCGAGGAGCGCATCGGGTAACTTGTCTACGCCGGTCTGGAGGGCAGTCCGAGAGCGACACCACGAGGAAGGCATGAAGAGTCTCAAGCCACCACCACGATGGATGTTTATGGCTCTTGTGGTGGCCGCATGCAGCACGCGCGGCCCGGATGTCATCTTCCTCCCCTCAGCAGCCGACGTGGTCACGCGAATGCTCGCCATTGTGCGCGTCGATTCCAGCGACGTCGTGTATGACCTCGGATGCGGGGACGGTCGTATTGTCATCGCAGCCGCCAGGGATCACGGCGCCCGCGGGGTGTGCGTAGAGATCAATCCGTCCCTGATCGCATCCAGTCAGCGGAATGCCGACACCGCCGGAGTGCGAGAGCGGGTCGAGTTTCGCCAGGCCGATTTCTTCGAGACCGATCTCAGCAGCGCGACCGTAGTGGCGCTCTACCTCTCGCCTGCCCTCAACCAGCGTCTCCGCCCAAAACTCTTTCGCGAACTCCGCGCGGGAGCGCGTGTAGTTTCCCATAACTTCGATATGGGAGACTGGCGGCCGGACACAGTGGCGCGGGTGGAGTGGCCCAGCGGCACCACCTCGACCATCTACGCCTGGGTGCTGCCGGCTGATGTGGCAGGAAATTGGGAGCTCACCGTCGACTTACCGGGCGGCGTCCGTCAGTATCAGGTCCGGTTCACACAGCAGCACCAGGAAGTCAGCGGGACCGCCTCCTCGAACGGCAGGAAGGTCGAACTCACCGGGCTCTATCTAGGGGGTGACAGCCTGGAGTTCCGGCTCAATTCGGCCAACGAGACAACCGCCTTTCGGTTCAGAGGCCGGGTCTCGGCGGCGAGAATGGCGGGAGTGGTGCACGGCGCCAGCCCGGGACCAAAGCCTTGGCAGGCGATTCGACGTTAGCCGACGAGCGGATGGGTAAAGGCGCACAGGACCAGGTAACAGCAATCTGGGCAGTGTATAAATACTAGGATCCAGAATCGATGAGAGTGTTTGTCGCGGGTAGTACCGGCGCCATCGGCAGATTCCTCCTGCCGGAGCTGGTCGAGAATGGGTACGAAGTGGAGGCCCTCGTGCGAAGCGCCGAGAAACGCAAGCAGGTGGAGGCGGTGGGCGCGAGGGCCATTGTCGCCGATGCTTTGAATGCCGCCCAACTGACCGCCGCGGTTAGGGACGCGCAGCCGGACGTGATCATTGATCAGCTCACCGCACTGGCCGGCGCGGGCGACCTCAGGCACTTCGATCGGGAGGCGGCGGCCACCAACCGTCTACGAACCGAGGGCACCGACACCATGCTGGCAGCGGCTCGGCTGGCGGGGACCCGGCGATTCATCGCTCAAAGCTTTTGCGGGTGGCCGTACGCCCGCGAAGGCGGACCGACCAAAACGGAAGCGGATCCACTCGATTCCAACCCGCCGGCCGGATTCAGCCAAACCCTGAGTGCCATCAAGTATCTCGAGAACGCCGTGCGGCAAGCGACAGACCTCGAAGGAGTGGTCCTCCGCTACGGTGTCTTTTACGGACCAGGCACCGCAATTTCGCAAGACGGTCAGATCGGGGAGCTGATCCGGAAGCGACTGCTGCCGATCGTCGGCGATGGGGCCGGCATCTGGTCGTTCATTCACATCCGCGATGCAGCCCGGGCAACTGTGGCGGCGGTCTCGCGGGGTGCCCCAGGGATCTACAACGTCGTCGACGACGAGCCCGCGCCGGTGTCGGCCTGGCTACCGGTGCTGGCGCACGCCGTAGGTGCGAAGCCGCCGCGGAGAGTGCCGGCATGGCTTGGAAAGCTTGCGGTTGGTGAAGGCGGCGTGTCGATGATGACGAAAATTCGCGGCTGCTCCAACGCCAAGGCCAGGCGCGAGCTGGGCTGGCGACCAGTTTACTCGAGCTGGCGGCGCGGCTTTGTCGAGGGGCTTAAGGACTAGGCGGCTTCTCCCTCGGGGAACAACCGCTCCAGAACCTCGACCCATCTGGTCCGGAGCTCCTCCACTCTTTGCTTGTGATCACCCCAAGCCGAGAGCCAGAGCACGATCTCGCGCTGGCCCGTGCCGGGACCGCCGGGTTCAACCGATACCCGGAAGAGCGCGTCCTTGGGATCGTCTACAATGGCGGCGAGCTGGGCCGCTGGCCGGTGGTCGAACACGTCACCACTAGCGAGCCAGGGCGACAGCTCATGCTCGCTCAACAGACGGCTCCAGGCTTCATCGTTCGAGATTGGTATCCGGCGTCGCAGGTACACCACATGACGCGGCTCACCCGGGTGCCGCTCGAGATAATGCTTGAGTGACCGCAGCTCGAAGGCCCATCCGCGATTCGTCCCCTCGACCCAATCATCCCACGATTGGTCGAGTGGAAAACCTGAGGTGACCGCGCGAACGACCGTACGACCCCCTCTGGCTTCGATGTAGTAATCGGTGATCTGGGTAGGTCCCTCGGGGTGGAATGACCATGCGGTCCGCAGGTGATGCGGAGGGTCCCACACCTGGATCTCCGCCGTTTCCGCGAACTCATTCAGCCAGGACAGGTACACGCTGCCGTTCGGTCCCGGCTCGACTTTGGCGTCCAGGGGGAACCAGCGGACCATCTCCCGCTCGTCGGTCATCGCCTGCCAGATTCGCTCAGGGGTGGCGTCAATTGTGATCTCTCCCTCCGCCGAGCGGGTCTTGGGGGTCTTGGTTCGCTCAGTCATTACCGGTCTCCTTGGGTTGTCGTACCGGACGTGGCCCCGGGTATGCCCCTGCGATGACCCGGAACCAGCGTCCCTCACCGTGCTCGTCGTGATATTTCGCGATCACCTGCGCCACCGCCCGGGTCAGGTCGCTCTGGAACTGGTGGAACGCGGCCGGTGACGTGAGCCGTACCGATGCGTTCACCGACGCAGTAGCGAGCCGGGCGCGCTTCCCCTTGGCCCGGTCCAGCAGCTCTGCCAGCTCGCGCAGCGCCCGCGAGGCCAACGCCACGAGGTAGGTAGCGGAGAAACGGTCGCCGACCTCCTCCGGATCGGCGGCCAGACGGCCGACCGCCGCGGGATCGAGCACGTACTGCTGGGCAACCAGCCGCATCACCCGCTCCGGCTTGCTCCCCTTCCACCGCTCCTCGGCCAGCTCGATATGACCCGCTTCTTCGAGGAGCCGGAGGTGATAGTTCAATCGCTGGCGGGATTCTCCCAGCCGGCGGGCGAGACCCGATGCAGAGTCGGGTCCCAAGGCGAGCGCTTCGACCAGGCGGCGCCGCTCCGGATGGAGCAGCACCTGCGCCTGGTCCGGCCGGCGTACGATCTGGAGACTGGGGATAGCTGGTGCGGCCATGGCTCTACGTTATCTTGACAACTTTTTTTGTCAAGATCCTCGTCAAAAAACCATTGGTCTAACACCGGCTGCCCCGCCGCCACTGGCGCGAACCCCCAGTCCGCACTACTACTCTGCCAGTCACCAGCCAGGAGCTCGTCCGTTGTCCGTCGGCACCCGCTTTCTCGATCAGGTGAACCAGGCCTTCGACCACGCCGCCAGCTTCACCGCGCATGACTCGACGCTGCTCGCCAACATCAAGGCGTGTAAAAACCTTTTTTACACGAGCTTTCCAATCAAACGCGACGATGGCCGGATCGAGGTGATGCACGCGTGGCGCGCGGAGCACAGCCATCACAAACTCCCCTGCAAGGGGGGTATCCGATACGCCGAGAACGTGGACGCAGATGAAGTCCAGGCGCTGGCAGCTTTGATGACTTATAAGTGCGCTCTGGTGGACGTTCCCTTCGGCGGGGCGAAAGGCGGGATCCGGCTCAATCCGAAGAAGTATTCGGAGGACGAGCTGGAGCGGATCACCCGGCGGTACGTTTTCGAGCTGGTACTCAAGAATTTCATGGGGCCCGGGCTCG
>DATADG010000028.1:0-4416 GCA_036258655.1 Gemmatimonadales bacterium
TTCGCCGCTGGTCGGTTATGGGACCCGGCCAAGAATCTTGCCGCCCTCGAAGCAGCGGCGCCGGGCTTGACCTGGCCGATCTATGTGGCTGGGGAACCGCGCCACCCTAACCGAGGGGAAAGCGTCTGCGCTAGCCATCTCAACCTGCTCGGCCATCTGCCTGCCCGCTCCGTGGCAGCCTGGCTGAGAAAGGCCAGCATTTACGCGTTCCCGGCTCGTTATGAGCCTTTCGGGCTGTCGGTGCTGGAGGCCGCGCTGGCAGGCTGCGCGCTGGTCCTGGGTGACATTCCTACTCTGCGCGAGTTATGGGATGGCGCTGCGGTATTCGTCTCACCGGATCAACCCGACACACTGCACGTGGCCATTGACGGATTGATCAACGATCCCGGGCTGCGGCACGCTCTCTCGATGCGGGCACGGCGGCGTGCCCTGACGCTCACGCCCAGGCGGATGGCGCTGGGTTACCTCGCTGCGTACGAAGATCTTCTCACCAGCCGCTCCGGCTACACCCGGGAGTCCGCGTGCGCATCGTGATGTTCTACCACTCCCTGGTCTCAGACTGGAATCATGGCAATGCCCACTTCCTGCGTGGGATTGTGACCGAGCTGCAGCATCGCGGACACCAGGTTCGGGTTATGGAACCGGCGAATTCCTGGAGCCGTGAGCACCTGCTTTGCGAGCACGGGGCGACCCCTGTTGAGAGATTTCATCAGGCTTACCCCGGGCTAGCGAGTCACCAGTACAGATTGGACACCCTCGATCTCGATCGTGAGCTCGATCGCGCGGATCTCGTGCTCGTCCATGAGTGGAATGACCACCAGCTGGTCGAGGCCCTGGGTCGCCATCGCGCACTGGTCGGCGGCTATCAGCTGCTATTTCATGATACCCATCATCGCTCGGTCACTGAGCGGGACAGCATGGCCGCGTACCCGCTGGAGCACTACGATGGCGTACTGGCGTTTGGAGAGCTCATTCGTCAGCGGTATCTCGAGGAAGGGTGGGCTGAGCAGGTATGGACCTGGCATGAGGCGGCCGACACGCGAGTCTTCTATCCGCGTCCTGCGAAGACATGTGACGGTGATCTCGTCTGGGTGGGAAATTGGGGTGACGAGGAGCGGACGGCCGAGCTGGAAGAATTCCTCATTCAACCAGTGGAGCAACTCGGGCTGCGGTGCCAGGTACATGGCGTGCGTTACCCGGCAAGCGCGCTGGACCGGTTGAGTCAGGCAGGCATCGAGTACCGGGGGTGGATCCCCAACTATGAGGTACCGGAGATCTTCGCCCGGTTCCGGCTGACACTTCACATTCCACGCCGCCCGTATGTTGAAGCGCTCCCCGGTATCCCTACGATCCGAATCTTCGAGGCGCTGGCGTGCGGCATCCCGCTGATCTGCTCACCGTGGGAGGATACCGAGCATCTGTTCTCCCCTGGAAAAGACTACCTGATCGCGCGCAATGGGCTCGAGATGCGGCAGCATATGCGGGCGCTGCTCGATGATCCCGACTCCGCGCGTGCTATGGCCGAACAGGGACGCCGAACGGTTTTGGAACGGCACACCTGCGCCCACCGAGTGGATGAGTTGATGGCGATCTTGAGTCAGCTCGAGGGCCGCAGTAGCGCTCAGCTCGACGTCGGATCTCTCAGTCAGGCCGGCCGGCATCACACACCTGTGGAGACTCAGTAATGGGTTCCGGACTTGACATCGCCTTCTTCGGATCGAGCCTGGTGTCTGCCTACTGGAACGGGGCCGCCACCTACTACCGTGGTATAGTCCGCGCCCTGCATAACAGGGGGCACCGGGTCACCTTCTACGAGCCCAACGCCTATGGACGCCAGGAGCACAGGGACATTCCCGATCCGGATTGGGCTCGCGTGGTTGTATACCCCGGCGATACCGAGGACTCCGCGCTCGAGATGGTCGACGCCGCACGGGGTGCCGACCTGGTGGTGAAGGCGAGCGGCATTGGGATCTTCGACACGCTCCTCGAGGCCGCGGTGCTGGAGCTCCAGCGTCCGGAGACACTGGTCGTGTTCTGGGACGTGGACGCTCCCGCCACGCTCGACAGGATCGAGCGAGATCCTTCCGACCCCTTCCGGCCGCTGATTCCCCGGTACGACTTGGTGCTCACCTATGGCGGTGGAGATCCCGTCGTTCGTGCGTACGAGGGGTTTGGAGCGCGGGAGTGCGTTCCGGTCTACAACGCGCTGGATCCAGCCACCCACTTTGCGGTTCCCGCCGACGCGCGCTTTGCCGGTGATCTCGGCTTTCTGGGCAATCGGCTCCCGGACCGCGAAGCACGGGTTGAAGAGTTTTTCCTGGCTGCAGCCGCTGCCCTACCAGAGAAGATTTTTCTCCTCGGTGGCAGCGGATGGGGAGACAAGCGGCTGCCCTCAAACGTCCGCTATGTCGGCCATGTGTACACCCGGGACCATAACGCGTTCAACTGCACCCCCACGGCCGTGCTCAATATCAACCGCGAAAGCATGGCGCGATACGGGTTCTCGCCGCCCACACGGGTCTTTGAGGCAGCCGGCGCCGGCGCGTGCCTGATGACCGATCACTGGGAGGGTATCGAGCTGTTCCTCGAGCCCGATCGCGAGGTCATTGTCGCCCGTTCGGGAGCCGAGGTCGCGGAACGGCTGGCCTCCCTCCACGTGGAGCAGGCCCGCCGGCTGGGACTGGCGGCCCAGCGAAGAATTCAGGCCGAGCATACCTACGACCACCGCGCCGCGCAGGTGGAGTCTCTGCTCGATGCACGCCGCGCGACGTCCGGAGGGGTTACGACATGACTCCCCCACGTCTACGAATCGTGATCTTGGGCTTGTCGATTACCTCGTCCTGGGGAAATGGCCACGCCACGACCTACCGGGGACTGGTTCGAGAGCTGACTGCACGAGGCCATGACGTGCTGTTCCTGGAGCGGGAGGTCCCCTGGTACGCCGCGAATCGTGATCTCCCCCGGCCTCCCCATGGTCGTATGGCGCTCTACCAGGATCTCGCCGAGCTGAAGCAGCGGTTCACGGGCAGCATCGTAGACGCGGACATGGTGATCGTTGGTTCATACGTGCCGGAGGGCGTGGCGGTAGGCGAGTGGGTGACCCGGACGGCGCGTGGGCTTACTGCCTTTTATGACATTGACACCCCAGTGACCCTCGCCAAGTTAGCCCGAGGTGAGGACGAATACCTCAGCGCCGCGCTGATTCCCGAGTACCAGCTATACCTGTCATTCACCGGAGGGCCTACTCTCGAGAGGCTGGAGCAGGAGTTCGGCTCTCCCATGGCTCGACCACTGTACTGCTCGGTGGATCCCGAGCTTTACTATCCGGAACAGGTCGAAGCCCGCTGGGACCTGGGCTACATGGGCACCTACAGCGACGATCGACAGCCGGCACTCGCGCGCTTCCTCATCGAGCCGGCCCGTGCCTGGCCAAAGGGACGATTTGTCGTGGCAGGTCCTCAATATCCCACCCGAATTCGTTGGCCTCGCAATGTGTCTCGAATCGAGCACCTGCCACCGAAGCGTCACCGGAAGTTCTACAATGCGCAGCATTTCACCCTGAATCTCACCCGGGCAGACATGATAGTCGCCGGCTTCTCCCCCAGTGTACGCCTGTTTGAAGCCGCAGCCTGTGGAACCCCGATTATCAGTGACTACTGGGACGGCCTCGACACTCTGTTCGAGCCCGGGCTCGAGATCCTCGTCGCGCATTCGTCTTCCGACGTGCTCCAGTGGGTGCGAGACACGCCGGAGCACGAGCGGAAGGCGCTGGGCGCACGCGGACGAGTGCGGGTGCTGGCGCAGCACACCGCTGCCCACCGCGCGGCGGAGCTCGAGGGATATGCGCTCGAACTGTTGTCACGGCAACTGTCCTAAAGACCATGACCAGCCCGCCGAAACCCCGCGTCCGTGGAAAGAGCAAGCGACTCGAACACGAGATTGCGGAGCTGGGCCCCTGGTTTCACAACCTGCATCTGCCCGATGGCACCGAGACTGCCCCTAGTCACTTTCTCGGTGACTTTCCCCGCTACAAGTGGGAGGTGTTAGCGCCGCATCTGCCCCAAGACCTGGATGGGTGGACCGCGCTGGATATAGGCTGCAACGCGGGCTATTACAGCTTTGAGCTGGCACGACGTGGCGCCCGGGTCACCGGCATCGATGTGGATCCCCATTATTTGCGGCAGGCTCAGTGGGCAGCCCGCAAGCTCGGGCTGGAGCGCGCTATCGAGTTCCGCCGGATGCAGGTGTATGACCTTGCCGGTGAGGACGAGAGCTACGATCTGGTGCTCTTCATGGGCGTATTCTATCATCTGCGCTACCCGCTCCTGGGTTTGGACATCGTGGCCCGGCGCGCGCGTCGCATCATGGTGTTCCAGACACTCACCATGCCCGGGATGGACGTCTTCACCGAAACAC
>DATADG010000029.1:0-4133 GCA_036258655.1 Gemmatimonadales bacterium
CTGACGTCCATGACCGGCCGTACTGAAACTGCGCGAAGTACAAATCCCAGACATAGCGGACGTCAGCCGCCAGAACGCGGTTGTGATTCCCGCTCTGATCCCGGTTCGTGAAGGTGATTCCGGCAATCGAATTCGTGCCAAAGTCCCGGCGCAGCCGGGTGATGTTGAACCACGCGTCACTCTGGCCGGTTTCATCGACTGCTGTCAGATGAGCCACGCCCAGGCGGGCGAACTTGCCAGTGAACTTGGCGCCGGCCTTCGGATCTACGATGCGGCGGGTGTAGACCAGCGTCTGCGGCGAGCCGAACAGCTCGATTCCCTCGAGGAAGAAGGGCCGTTTTTCGGGGAAAAACAGGGCGAACCTTTCGTTTACCGTAACTTGTCCCGCGTCGCTTTCGACCTGGCTGAAGTCGGGATTGGCAGTGACATCGAGCGCGTAACTGCTGAACCCCAACCTCAGATTTATTCCCGCGTCAGGGTTGACGTCCCGGCGCTCGAAGCTGCCGCTCACGAGATCACGCTCGCCGTTTGCTGCAGCGGTCACGAACGGCTGTGCTTCGACCGTTACGCCATGTCTGAGATCGTACAACCCGCCGATGCCGCCCTCCTGTCCCAGGAAGCTGGCGTTCGCTCTCCGGACATCGGTCCAGGTGTCGGTATAGCCAGTGCGCTGTACCACACGCGTGACGTTGAAGCCCCAGGTCTGCGGGCCACTGCCCGGATAGCGGAGGCTCCTGAACGGGATCCGAATTTCGACCACGTATCCACGATCGGTGATGAGACCTTTCGATTCCCAGGTGAAGTCCGGATTCTTGTCGACGTTCCCTGGTATGAGACTGGTGACCTGCCCCGAGCCTTCGCTGCGAACACCGTCGCTCTGGACTCCGAGGGGATTCACCCCGAAGAAGAACGCGCGACGATGATCATGAAACGTGTCCAGGTCGAGAACCACATGGTCCTCGTTATCGATGTTGTCTCGGTCAGCAACCGTCGCCCGAATGCCGGCTGGATTGCGGTCGTAGGCAATGATCCCAAAGTAGATTGCGTCAGGTGCGTACCACGCGAGGACCTCGGTTTTTTCCTCGGCTTGGCGGCCATCGACCGGCTGGTACTGCCAGAACCCGGTGAGACGCGTGGCCTGCTGCCATGCCGGCTCGTCGAGCCTGCCGTCGACTTTGACGGATGACTCGAGCCGGGGGATAGTGGCGGTCGGCGAGCCCTTCCCCTCGACAATGGTGCCCGACTGAGCGCCGGAGGTTTGCAGGAGCAAGAGGAGCGCGAGCACAGCCCCAAAATAAAGTGTGAGTGGCTGACGAGGGCGCCGAACAAAATAGTTTGTGTCACAAGCGTACGACCAGAGATCGAGGGGAGTTTCCGAGCTTGGAGAAGCGATGAGAGCACCCTCAGGTATCCTGCCGGTTCTGTGGCTCGCCGGCATGGGAGGCCCTGCAGCGTCCCTGGCAGCCCAGTCAGCAGACTCCTCGGTGAGCTCGATCGTAAGCGAGCTCCCGGCCGCCAGTCGCATCAGGGTAATTGCTGCAGGAAAGCGGCTGTCGGGACACCTTGTTCAGCTGGGACAGGACTCCCTGACGCTGAGGACACCAGAGACCATCCAAACGCTGAGTCTGCAGGCCATCGACACGCTCTGGGTGGCCGGACGCCGAGGGCACCGGGGCTTGTTGAGCGGTCTCGCTTTCGGCGCGGTGATGTTCGGTCTTCTTCAGCTGGAAGGCTCCAGTGAAGATCCCGGACTCAACACCAGGATGGGATTGGTGCTCCTTGGAGGAGCTACCGCGGTCGGTCTTCTGCTGGATGGCGCTTCAGGTAACTGGGCCCGGCGCTTCCCACCTTCTGGCCAATGAGTGTATTCCCTCTGACATGATTCGCCGCCTCACCCCGGGGGACGCCGACCCGTACATTCAGCTCCGGCGAAAGGCGCTGCTGGAGGAGCCGTTCGCCTTCGCCTCTTCGCCGGAGGATGATCAGGCCCAGTCGCCTGCCGTCCTACAGGAGCTGCTTACCAGTGAAGACGAGGCGATCTTCGGCTGCTTTATGCCGCAGCTGGTTGGAGTGGCGGGGATTTACCGGGAACCGGGGCAGAAAAGCAGACACAAGGCGCAGCTGTGGGGAGTGTACGTCACCAAATCTCATCGGGGACGCGGGATCGGCGCCGCACTGGTGGAAGCTGCATTGGGGTTCGCTCGCTCGCAGAATGGGGTGCGCCTGATTCAGCTCTCCGTTACCGAACGTGCGGCGGCGGCGCTGGAATTGTACCGGCGCCTCGGCTTTGTGTCCTGGGGAGTAGAGCCCGACGCGCTGCAGGTGGGCGACGCGAGGCTGGCCGAGCACCACATGTACCTGACCTTGGACGATAACGAACGGTATGAGAGATAGAGGACCACGACGGTTCCGCACTGTTTCCCGGGTTCCTCTCGCTGTGCTTCTTGTGCTGGGCTTGGCCGGCTGCCGGACGGGACGGAATTACACCACCCCCGAGGGGCCACGGTTCGCCGGTGCTCCGCGTGTAGCACCGCTCCCGTACCGGTCCGAGACAACTACTCTGCGAGTCGTCTCGTTCAACATCGCCTTCGGGGTGGAGGTAGACAGTGCAATCGCGCTGCTCGCCTCCGAACCAGCTCTGCGTGGAGCCGATATTCTCCTGCTGCAGGAGATGGATGAGGCAGGTACTCGCCGGGTGGCCGACGCCTTGGGCCACTGGTATGTGTATTACCCCTCCGTCTTCCACCTGAGAACACGGCGCCACTTCGGCAACGCCGTGCTCTCCCGTTGGCCCATCGTAGACGACAAGAAGATCATCCTGCCGCACCTCTCCCGGTTTGCCCGCACCCAGCGGATCGCTACCGGGGCGACGATCCTGGTCGGCCGAACCCCTGTCCGGGTCTACTCAACCCATCTGGCCACCCCGATGGACATCAGCCCTGCCGCGCGACGCCGGCAGCTACGCGCTATTCTCGCGGACGCGGCGCGCTACCGACACGTGGTGCTCGGAGGAGATATGAACGATCATCGCGTTGGCTACCTGGCCCGGGACATGGGCTACAGCTGGCCTACCCGGCGCGGCCCTCCGACCACCCGCTTTGGACGCTGGGATCACATCTTCTTCAAGGGACTCGGCAGCCCGGCCTCGGAAAGCTCGGGCACCTTGCGCCACGCGGGCGGCGCCAGTGATCACCTCCCGGTCTGGGCCGTCGCCTTGCTCGCTCCGGAACCTCTGGCCCACCACCAGTGATCCACGATGGGTTCCACCGAGCCGGAGCCATACTGGACTGTGATCGTCGCCGTGCTGCTCGCCCTCATGTGTGCGGCGTGGGCGTATGGCGTCTACTGCTACATGCAGATGGTACGGCACCGGCGCCCCGGAGTCCCCGCCTTCTCCATGCTCTGGCCCGCCGAATACCTGTACGAGCGAGGCCGCCAGTTTCGGAGCCGGGCACTCCGGAGCTACGCGGCGTTCGCGCTCCTCGCGCTGCTGCTGATCCTCGTGAACTGGCTCCTTAGAATCTGACTGCAGCCGAGCCGACCCGTTCCCATGGTGGAGATTGAACCGGACACCGATGACTAGGCCCGCAGGATCACGTCGCGCCGGCGTACGAGCCGCGCTCGAGATCCTCGAGCACATCAGGCCGATGCGGCCGCCACCCTAGCAGCTCCCGGGCCCGACTCCCCGAGGCCTGCTGGTCCAGCACCAGCGCGTCAGCATAGGGGCCGAGGGTTTGTCTCGCCTGCTCCAGTGGCCAGGCAACAGTGTTGCCGCCGCCGCCCGCTCCCCGGCTCGCTGCTGCCGCGATGTCCCGGACGCGATATGACGGCCCATGGACTGCAAGTAGGAGCGTACCCGGCGGTGCTTTCTCCAGAGCCAATAGATAGAGATCGGCCAGGTCGTCCACATGAACAAACGGCCACCGGTTGTCGCCGTTCCCTACGTAACGCGCCGCGCCGTCCTTCCGCGCCGCCTGTACGAATCCCGCTGGAATTCCACCGCCGCGTCCGTACACGATGGCCGGCCGAATGATGATGGCGCGCAGTCCCCGCTGCACCGCATTCAGCACTCGTTCCTCCACGGCCTGCCGCCATGCAACCAACGCAGCAGGGTTGGGTGGCGAGGTCTCGTC
>DATADG010000030.1:0-7079 GCA_036258655.1 Gemmatimonadales bacterium
ATTTGGTTGTTGTCGGCTGCGGCGCTCGTCCAATATGCGAGTTCACGTGCATGCAGATAGACGGTCGCGTTCGGAAAGGTGAGTTGTCCGCCCTCATCCTCAACCAGCCACCCACAATGGTCGGAATGCAGGTGCGTCTGCACGATGCGGTCGACATCGCCGGGTTGAATGCCGAGCTCGGCGAGACGTTCCAGCATCTGGCCGCCGCCGGTCATGTTCGCCATTGTGCGCGCCGGCACCCCCCAGCCACTGTCAATGAGGGTGACGTGGCCGTCCCCGGTCACGACAAAGCCGCCGAAGTTCACCGGGAACGGCGTATCTGGGCTGGTAACCCCTAGGACCGGCATCCAGATGGCGGGGTCGATACCGTTGAACCAGCTCTGGCGCGGGCCCGTCATGACACCATCGCTGAATTGAGAGACCATGAGGTTACCGACGCGAAAGGTTTCGCAGAACCGTGGCATCAACCACCTCCGTGCACTACCGGCTTCGCTTCAAGGAGAGAAGCTGAGATTCCTCGTCCAACCCGTTCCCCACTGCGTGCGGTGGGTCGACCGACGCAATGACGCTTCCTATGACGCAATGCGGCGGTACACGAGCCGCCACAGGGTGTCACGCTTCTCCCAGGTGGGTGGCCCTGACGAGAATGTGCTCCCCCCCGGTTGGGGCTTGGCCCTGCGTTGCTGATTGGCCGCGGTCGCTGCCTCATCGCCCTCGTAGATCGCACAGAATCGGGGGCACCCCGGCGCTGGATGGCGAAACGCACGGTAGAGTTCGAATCGAGTACCACGCGAATACCCAAGGTTCGCCATAACCTCAGGCACATGGATATTCGTGTAGAACTCGTTGAACTCCGCCAGCCCGGCCTCGTCCGTGTCGGAAGGAACATTCATGCCGACCATGAAGATTGAGTGCGGGAGTTGGCTCGAGCTCCCGGACGATGAGACGCGGCGCCAGATCATCCGCCACGGCACCTGCATGTGTTGCCAGGCGGACGGCCCTGGCGTATACGTCGGGCGACCTTCGGGGGGGCCGTCGTTACGTTCCGCGTAGGCTTGAGCCGCCGCTTCACCGTCCATCTCGTAGACCGCCAGCCACCTGGGTCCGAAGTCCCCGCGCGGGTCTGGGGTGAGGAGCTCATAGCGGGTGGCGCGCACGAATCCGGGGTTACTCGCCATAACCTCAGGCACGTGGATGTTCGTGTAGAACTCGTTGAACTCCGCCAGCCCGGCCTCGTCCAAATTTGGGGGAGTATTGATGCCGACCCAGTACATAAATGGGTACGCGAACGCCGGTTGTTCCATCGTTCCTGTCTCCTTCATTGCACCCTGTACCCTGACACGATTCGGGGAAGCTCCGCTGGGCTGCGCCGTGGGTCGTCATTCCTTCCGGTCGACGCGCTGGATGAACGCCAACACAGCCCGATTGAAGGTCGCCGGCTGTTCCCAGTACGCGGAGTGCCCTGCCTCAGCGATGACGAGAGACTCCGCGTGTGGCAGCCGGTCCGCGAGCGCCCGCTGTACCGGTGGTGGCGCATAGAGGTCCGCGTCGCCGGTGATCAGCAGCACAGGCAGCGTTATCGCCTCCAGCAGCGCGAACGTCAACCGTTTCCGGGTCACTTGGGGCGGCAGTGGCTCCGGCGGCCGGCCACAGCGCTCGAGCGCACTCCACCGCTGTGTGCCCTCAGGATGTGCGGCCCGGTATGAAGGGCCGAGCTCGCGAAAATCGTGCGGGAGCTGGTTGAACAGCGGCTGCGGCCGCAGCCTTTCGGTCAATGCCAGGTGCTCCCGGTCCTGAACGCCATAGATGCTATTAGCAACCACAAGGCTTTGCAGTCGCCCCGGCCAGGACACAGCAAAATCGAGCGCAGTGAACGCGCCGGCCGCCGTGCCGACCAGATGAAATCGGTCGGTGCGCAGGACGTCCATGAGAGCCAGAAGATCGTCGGCCCCTGAACCTGGCTGTGGTCCTGTGGCCGGGACGATCTCCGTGCGGCCTCTCCCCCGCCGGTCAAAGCAAATCAAGCGGTACCCCGCTGCGGTGAACGCCGGAATTTGGTGCTCCCAACTTTGGCTGCTGCCCGTTGCTGCGTGCAGGAAGACGACCGGCACGCCACCGCCGCCGGTATCGATGTAGTACAGGCATGCACCGGGGATATCCGCATATGTCCCGTTTGGATACCCTGGTTCAGGCGCGTGCGCTGATTGCACGTTGCTACCCTCGGGCGCCCGCACTGCGGCGCCTATGCCTCGCCGACGTGACGGTCATGTCACGGAGGGAAACCTGGCTTGCCCTCCTCCAGTTGCACGCCGAGCGAGTTGAGGACCACCGAGACCGTCCAGTACCGACCGACCAGGACGATGAAGTCCATGAGTTGCGGGACATCGTAGCGCTCGGCCAGCGTTGCCCAGGTAGCGTCGGAGATGAAGGCGTCGTGATACAGCTCATCGACGGCCCGGAGCAGCGTGGACTCGAAGGGCGTCCACCCTGCTGCGTCCGGCCCCTCCGTGACCCGCTTGATCTCCGCGTCCGTTAGGCCCGCTTGCTTGCCAAAGACGGTGTGCTGACCGAACTCGTACTCCGACTGGCAGTGCCAGCCGATGCGCAGGATCGCCAGTTCATGATCTCGGTGCGGCAGCGTGGTCTCGCTCACCAGGTGTTGTTGGTAGGGCCGCTGCGCCTTCATCAGCGCCGGATGTCGTGCCCACGTCCTCGTGACGTTCAGCACTGATGCATCCTCGGGCACGGTCACGCCGAAGAGTGACTGCTGGAGAGCACGGTACTCCTCCATGGAGACCGGCGGGACGCGCGGACGAGAAAGTCGCAAGGTATCTCCCCTCGTCCGTCGATGTCAACGCGTATGCGCAGCGCGTGACTGACGGCAATGATCAGGCGTGGGTGGCTCGGCACAGGACCCGGTCGAATCGCCGCCTGCCCCTGCCAGCATTGGTTCGGAGCGAGCGATCATGAAATCGCCATCATTCCCGAACATGCTCCACGATGGCGGCGGCGACTGCCTCCGGCTGCTCGAGCACAACCATGTGCCCTCCGTCGGGGCATACTGTCGCCGTGGCGCGGGGGAGGAGCTGCTGAAATGTGGCGAGGTACGGCTCCACTGGCACCACGCGATCTCCAGCTCCCCAGATCAGGGCGGTGGGTGCCTTGATGCGATAGGCGCGTGTTGCCAAGCCCTTGTCCGGGATCGGCCAGAGGTACTTGACGGCGCCCACCGCGCTGGCTCGGCGGCGCCGGTTCCACTCCACCGCGGCGACGGGATCCTCCGGCGGACGAAAGAGGGCTGTCGCCGCCGAACCAGCCGGATCACAGAAAAGCGTTGCCGCGAGCGTCCGAGGCGTCAATCCGAAGAGATCAGGCTGCGGGCAATCATCGCGCCAGATGCCGAGCGGACTGATCAACGCCAGCCGGCCGATGCGGTCCGGGCTGAATGCCGCCAGCTCCGCCGCGATGAAGGCCCCGTAGGAATGTCCCACCACGCTCAGTGGCGGCGGCACGCCCAGTCCTTGGAGGACATCATCGTAGTGCAGGACGAGATCGAAGACGGTACTGCCAAGCTCATCGAACCCAGACGTTCCCTCGAATCCTGGATGTGCCGGTACGTACACAGTGAAGTGTTCCGCTAGCCGGTTCGCCAACTCGTGCTCCACGAAGCCGAAGGGGCCGTGCAGGTAGATGAGCGGCGGTCCATCACCAAGGACCTCGACGGCGGTGCTGACGCGGCCTTGACGTGTGCGAACCGTCGTGCTATCCGACATGGACCGCCCTCCTCGCGTACTGCGGGTACCACTCATCCGTCCACTCTGACCAGAAATGCCGTAAGTTCGGTATGACCTCCCGCGCGATGCGCCGGGTGTTGTATTGACCTGTCTCGCGCGACATCGAACCGAAGTGTGACATGAACATCAACGCGCCGACGTTGAGGTTCGTGATCAGCGTCTCCAGTTGCTCGGTGACCTGGCTGGGTGACCCGGCGATAACGACCCCTTCGTCCACCAATTGCGGCCACTTGCGTTCGGTGATGCGCACGTCCGCCTGTTCCGCCGTAAAGCCGGCGGCGATGGTCGCGCCAGTGCGGTAGCCCGGCGCATCGATGAAGCCACCATAGACATGCTGGGTCTTGTTATAGAACCACTCGAGGTGTGGTCCGTACATCTCAGCGGCCATGGCCTCGTTGTCCGCGACAGTAACGAACTGAATGAAGCCACCACGATAGGGATTGCGCGGCAGGTCATACTTATCGACCACATCCCAAAACCCATCGAATGTCTTCTGTGCGCGCTTGTAGCCGGAGAAGGCCAACGCTGCATACATGTAATTCTTCTGGCAGACCCAGTCCCACGTCTCGACTGAACCGCCACCGGGGATCCAGATCGGCGGATGCGGCTTCTGAATGGGACGCGGCCACACGTTAACGTACCGGAGTTGATTATACTTCCCGTTGAAGCTGAAGACGTCCTCCTTTATCCAGGCCTGGACAATCAGCTCCTCGGCCTCGCGGTACCGTTCGCGCAGCGTCGCGGGATTGATCCCGTAACAATAGTTCGTGTCCATGCTCGTTCCCACCGGGAAGCCTGAGATCACCCGTCCGCCACTGATACAATCCAGCATGGCTACTTCCTCTGCAACCCGAATCGGTGGGTTGTAGAGTGCGATGCTGTTTCCCAGCAGCACGATTGCCACATCCTTCGTTTGGCGGGCAAGGATCGAGGCGATCAGGTTGGGTGAGGGCATCAATCCGTAGCCGTTCTGGTGGTGCTCATTCACGCAGATGCCATCGAAACCCAGCGTCGATGCCTCGATGAGTTCATCAAGGTACTCGTTATAGAGTTCTCCGCCGAGGACCGGGTCAAACAACTTAGGAGGGATATCCACCCACACACTGTGATAGCGGTCGCGGAAATCATCTGGCAGACCGCGGTAGGGCATGAGGTGGAAGTAATACATCTTCATACGAGCACCATCCTTCTGTTGCTACATGCGCTACGCAATCGCCCCTACGGCTCGCAGGGCCTGGATCTGCTCTTCGGAGTACGCATGCTCGCGGAGTACGTCGTCCGTGTGCTGCCCCATCAGCGGGGCCGGACGGATGCTTCCTCGCTGACCGTCAAGTTCAAAAGGGGCGCCGATCTGCCAGAGACGGCCCTTCGTCGGATGGTCGAGAGCCACCACAAAGCCGTTCGCGATCAGGTCAGCGTCGGACAGGAGTTCGGCAGTGGTGGCCGTGACGGGAGAACAGGGAATGTGCTCGGCGTTCAAGCGATCAAGGAGCTCCGGCCGTGACAGGGATTCCGTCCACGATGCGAAGACCTCGTTCAGTTCCACCTGCGCCGCTTGCCGCTGGAGGCGGGTCGCATAGGCCGGGTCGTCGGCCAGATGGTGGAAACCGGCCAGGTGACAGAGCCGGGCGAATTGATCGTCCGTCCAAGCACAAATCACGGTATAGTGGCCATCCCGGGTCACGAACACCCCTGATCCGCCGGGGAGACCGACCGGCTGCTCCCGTGGAACGGAGGCAGTATCCGCATCCGCCTTCACGAGGCTGGTTCCCAGGCCATGGAGGGCGCTCTGTAGGAGCGATGTGGTGACGTGGCCACCTTCCCCCGTCTGCTCACGTTGGCGCAGCACGACCATGGTGGCGAAGGCAGCCAGAACCGGTGCCCAGGGATCACCCACCATCACGCTGCTAAAGGCTGGGGGCGTTGACTCGTTGAGCTGGCGCATGGCTCCGCTGAATGCCTGCACCAGGATGTCGTACCCAGGGAGTTGCGCCAGCCGGCCTGCTTGTCCCCAGCCAGAGATTGATACGTACACCAGGCGCGGATTAATGGCGTGCAGGTCACGGAACCCGAGACCGCGCTGATCAAGCCGGCCCGGTGTCATATTCTCGATAAAGATATCGGCATCGCGCACTAGCGAGAGCAAGACATCCCGTCCTTCAGGTCGTCTGATATCAACGACGATACCCCGTTTGCTCCGGTTTCCTACCGAGTAAATTGTGCCTTCGGAGCCGAGGTACGCGGTCGTGGAGTTGCGCCCATCATCGCCGTAGGGCGGCTCGACATGAATGACGTTGGCGCCAAGCTCGGCAAAGAGCCGACCCATCGTGGGGCCAGCGATCATCGTCGTGAGATCAATAACTTTGAGATCGCGCAGTGCAGTACTAGCGAAGAGCATATGCGCCGATTCATCCTTTCGGTGTCACCACTGGTTGACTACTCAAGTAGACACCAAACATTCAGCGTTACTCCCGGCACACGTGAGGAGGTATGAGGTATCCGCGCGCACTTCGCCAGCGTGTCAGCTGCTCATCTTGTCCTCGACCAGGACACCACTGCCGTACGATCATGGGTCGGTGGTCAGCGAGACAACAGCCGACGAGTTGACTCCGCCAGGGCGAGGAGTGGGCGGCAGCTCGGTGCCAGGCCCAGTCGGACCCGGCCAAGCGCAGTCCATACCGATCGGGACGAGCATGGCGGCGCACGAGTTTTCCTTGCGGTTCAGCGGCGAGTCGTCTGCCGCCGCGCACGCACTGCCCTGGCACTCGCCTCGCCGTCACGGCACCCTGGGGCGAAAGCATTGCCATGGAAGGAACCCAATGGCTTGCCAACCAAGCTGACTATGACGCATATGGACGGCGAGCGCTTGCACATCTTATAATCGATACCGACGCAGCTGTCAAGCGAGCGCTCGCTCCAGTACTTTTCCGTGGAAGATCGCCGGAGTCGTTCGCGCATGGTCACCGGTGTGGTAGGCAGACGTCTCACGGCAGGAGGACGAGTTGTGGTGATGGGCCGAGCGCCCGTTCGGCTTTCAGAATGTCTGCCGGACGAGCGAGAACCGTTGCCAGCGCCTCGTACCGCAGCGGCATGGCCACCAAACTCTGTTCCACGCGTGCCACCTGTCATCGGCGTGCTACCGGAATCGCCATCGTCCGTGGATCACGGCTGAGTTACGCAGCTCAAAATCTATCCGTTTTGATGCACGCCAGTCATCCCTGTGCAATCGAAGAGAATGATATATCCGAGGTACCTAGCTAGAATCACACCTGGTCATAAATCTTA
>DATADG010000031.1:0-9647 GCA_036258655.1 Gemmatimonadales bacterium
CTCGATCACGTTCTGCAACTCCCGAACGTTGCCCCTCCAGGGACGCGAGCGCAAGAAGGCCACGCTCGCCTCGCTTAACCGGGGGAGGCGGTCGCCCATCTGACGGTGACGCTGCCAGTAATAGGTCAGGAAATGATTCGCCAGCAGCGGAATATCCTCGGGACGCTTGCGGAGCGGTGGCAGCTTGATCGGAACCACGCGTAGCCGGTAGAACAGGTCGCCGCGCAGCACCCCCTCGTCGACAGCTTCCTGAGGCTCACGATTGGTAGCCGAAATGAACCGGACATCCACGACCGCGTCCTGCTGCTCACTGCCGACGCGTCGGACCACCCCGTCCTGAATCACTCGGAGGAGCTTGGCTTGGAGTGGCATGGACATCTCCGTCAGCTCGTCCAGAAAGAGAGTCCCACCGTTTGCTGTCTCCAGCAGCCCTGGTTTGTCCCGATCGGCCCCCGTAAAGGCACCCTTCCGGTGCCCAAACATCTCGGATTCCAGCAGCGGCTCCGGCAGCGCTGCGCAGTTGATGGGCACAAGCGCCCGAGATGAACGCCGGCTGTTCTGGTGGATGAATTGAGCGATGACCTCCTTGCCGGTTCCGCTCTCCCCGCTGATGAACACCGACGCATCGGTCGGCGCCACCTTACGCGCGAGGTCCACTGCTTTGCGGAACAAGGGCGAGATCCCGATAAGCGCGATCTTGTCGCTATGACCCACCTGCTTCATGAGCTGGACCCGCAGGTCCTGTGCTTCACGGGACATCATCACCGCGTGCGATGCGCGGCCAATCAGCACCTGCAGGTGGGTGGCGGAGAATGGCTTAGGTAGGTAATCCCAGGCACCGGCGCGGAGCGCTTCGATGCTGCTGGTGACGCTGGGATTTCCGGTCATGACGACGACGATCGTGTCCTTGTACGCCTCCAACGTGGCCTGCAGAATCTCGAGGCCCGAGACCTGGGACATATAAAGGTCCACCAGGATGATATCGAACTTCCGACGACGAACCGTCTCGAGCGCCTCCTCGCCTCGCCCGATCAGAGTGACATTGTATCCGTCCATCTGAAGCACGCTCGCGCAGCTCTCGCGCAGAGTTCGCTCGTCATCCACCACCAACACCCGAATGCTGGCTTTGACTTCACTCGGTATGGAAAGTGGGTCGCGCGAGGCGCTGTCAGACGCGGAAGGAACCTTCCGCTCCGTTTGGGCGAGGGGGCTAGCCATCCTTCGACTCCCGGGGCAGACCGCAGAAGCGGTCGGTGAGATACGATTCCGGCGCGGCTATTCGAGCCGGAAGCTGCGAAATTTCAGCGTCCGGGCGGAACCGTGCTCCCCGGAGGACAGTAGTAGTAACGTTTTTACCACAGAATGATGCGGTTGTCAAGCAGGGTGAGGACCCCGGGCAACAGGCCAACGCGTAACTCTCTGTCATTTCGAGGCCTCGACCCAACAGCTGTAGCAAATTTCGCTCAGGTAGGATACGTCAGCGGAGCCTGATCGAACGCCCGCACCTGCTCGTTGTCACCCTCACGCTTGAGATCCCGAAGGGCGGTCGTAGCCCGGAGCAGCAGTTCTACCGCGTCCACCGGTGATTCGGCAAAGTCGGGAACCGCGCAATAACCTGCGCGAACCCTGAGATATCGCTCGCCTCCTCGCACCGGTATCGGTGAGGCTTCAATGCTCCCGCCCAGGCGCTGAATGAGCCGTAGGGCACCCTCATTGGAAGTCGCCGGTGCGATCACCGCGAACTCAGCGTGCCCCAGCCGGCCGATCGCATCGGAAGCCCGGCCGGCGCGCTTGAACAGCTGCCCGACCTGCTCTGCGATGCGCTGAACTTCCTCATCTGACGGCTCGCCGATTCCGTTGCCTTCCGGCTCGGGTGAAAGCACGACACAGGCAAGCGGGTCCCGGCGACGAAATGCATCTGCGCCGATTTCTCCAGCCCGATGGGAGAGGCCCCGCATGTTGTACAGCCCAGTCCCAGGATCGAGAAGACTCTCTTCCCGAAGCGCATCCACTTCCTGCTTGCACTGCAGGAATGTGCTCAGCTTCAGGAGCAAGGCCTCACCATCGAGGGGCTGACCCAAAAATTCCCAGGCACCGGCTCGATACGCTTCCAGACGCTGGGTCCGGCCCGAGGGACCAGAGGTGGTGATGACGATCGGTGTCGTTGCGCCGAAGCGAGGGTCGCTGCGCAGCATGCGGCAGACCTCGAACCCATGGACATCGGGCATCTGCGCGTCGAGGATGATCAGGTCGGGCTGCGCGGTCCGCGCTCGCTCCAAAGCCTGCTGTCCGGTATAGGCCCGGACCACCGAGTACCCGCTTGGCCCCAGAATGCTCTCGAGCGACCGCGCCGACCACTCCTGGTCATTAGCGATAAGGACGAGTGGCGTGGACTGGGTCTTGTCTCGATTTGCCATTGCGTATTAGCCGATTAGTTGAAGTGCGGATCGCAGGGGTTCAGGAGCGGGTAGCAGGAGTCGTGCGCCGTCACACGAATTAGATAAGCACGTATAGGGCAGCAGGTTGTCTCCACTGCGCAGTCGATCTGAACCCCGAATCGCAGAGGTAATGCAACAGTTTGGATGCTGGGATGCCACGGCTCTTGACACCGTGCAGATTGTGGCAATCTAGCCGTGGCAGGTGTGGTGCCGTAGCAACGCCCCGCGACGAACCGGCTCCGGGCAGCTCGCCGGCGATGCTCACTTAAGTCCATGTACTCCATTGACCTTCCCCACCAGCGCTGAGCAGAAACCTGATATCGTGAATTCGTCTGATTTGCGGCTCCATCCTTGAAGCGGACGCTAGCAATCCCGAAGTCCTCCCGAACTTTCTTGCGGAAGCTATACACAGCATGTCCAGCGAACCGCTGCCTGATACTCCTCCTCCCGGCAATGGTGGTGACCATCCCAGCTTGCCGGAAGCGGCCGATCTCCCCGTAGATCTTTCCGAGTTCAGCCAGCGCTTGGCCAGCTTCGGACTGGGTGAAACACCAGATCCGCTACTCACGGAAGCTCGGCCCCCCGCGAAACGGCGATTGTCGAACTAAGTGCACCTGAGTGAGTCGGATCACAGGGGTCCCATTCTGCGCATGTTAAGGTACTTTAGTACCTCCCTTATTGTGGCTGACTGGTTGCACGCGCAAGGAGAGAAGGAGTTTGTCGGTGGTTGGCACGTCTTTCAAACATCCATCCAGAGTCTCCGAGCGCCACCATGGAAATAGCGATGTCCGGCATTCGCAGTAGCAATCCCTCCATTCCTGCGGTGACCGGCCTCGAGTCCGCGCTTCCTCGGCCGCAGTATCGTGACTGGCATCGTGCCGACTCTGCGGTGGGCGTTTCGCAGAGCCATGAGTGGCTCCGTCGCTCGGTCAATTTCCTGATCGCGCTGATCGCGCTGGTGCTGCTGCTGCCGATCATGCTGATGATTGCCTTCCTGGTCCGGATCACGTCGCGCGGTCCAGTCTTGTACACTCAGACGCGAGTGGGATTCGACAGACGTCATGTAACATTGGGCTCCCAGAACCACAGGAGAGAGCGGAACCTCGGCGGGCAGCCGTTCACTATTTACAAGTTCCGCACGATGCGGGTCGATGCCGAGAACGGCAGTGGCGCCGTCTGGGCCCAGCAAGGTGACCCCCGGGTCACGCCGATCGGCCGGCTGCTGCGGCAATACCGCCTGGATGAGCTGCCCCAGCTGCTCAACGTGCTCAAGGGGGAGATGAACATCGTGGGGCCCCGCCCCGAGAGGCCCACCATCTTTGCCGAGCTCCGGGAGCACATTGCCGAGTATCCGCTGCGCCAGCGGGCCAAGCCGGGCATCACCGGGCTGGCTCAGATCAACCACCACTACGATCGCTCGCTGGAGGACGTACGGACCAAGGTGCACTACGACCTGGAGTACATCCGCCGCCAGTCGGTGGCCGAAGACTTCCGCATCATGCTCAAGACGGTCCCCGTGATCCTGCTTCGGCGAGGTGGGTGGTAGGCAGCGCTTTGGTATATCCTTCCGCAGTCCGCACGTTGCGTCCCAGCAACACTGCTGCCGCGAGCTGACTCGAGGGCCGCTATCCCGAGCAGCCAGCACTCGTGTTCCAGCTTGTTCAGCAACCACTTAGCTGCTCATACTCGCACCTCGGCCACGGAACAACCATTGCTGGCTTGTGGGAGTCTTGGGCTCTACTTTCGCACCGGGCAAAGCTGGAGAGATACTTAGAAGATGGCTTCCGGGTTCAACCAGGCAGTCCTGCCAGACAGTCCTGAGCTTTCGGTGGTGGCTCCGCTCTACAACGAGTCGCAGAACGTGCGGCCGTTGGTGGACTGGATTGTCCAGGCACTGGAGGCATTCCCCGGTACGTTTGAGCTCATCCTGGTGGACGATGGGAGCCGGGACGACACCTGGCGTCAGGTCCAGGCCGCTGCCGCAGATCCGCGAGTGCATGGTCTGCGTCTCGGGCGAAACGTCGGCCAGACTGCCGCAATGATGGCCGGCTTCGATCACGCTCGAGGACGCGTCGTGGTCTCGCTGGATGGCGATCTGCAGAATGACCCCCGTGATATCCCAGCCCTCATCGCCAAGCTGGACGAAGGATTCGATCTCGTCTGTGGCTGGCGTCGGCAGCGTCAGGACAAGTTGCTCCTTCGAAAGGTCCCCTCCTGGGTAGCCAATCGCCTGATCCGTCGGCTGACGGGGGTTCCCATCACTGACAACGGCTGCTCATTAAAGGCATACCGGCGGGACTTACTGGACCGCATTGCGCTCTATGCAGAGCAGCACCGGTTCATCCCGGCGTTGTCAGCCAGTGTCGGGGCTCGTATTGCAGAAATGCCGGTTCGTCACCACGCGCGGCGCTATGGTGAGAGCAAGTATGGAATCTCGCGAACGGTAAAGGTTTTCATCGACCTGCTTACGCTCAAAATGATCACCACCTTCCGATCTCGGCCTCTCGTGGGGTTCGCCATGGCCGCGTTGCCGGCGCTTGTCCTCTCGGTGGTGTTTGGCGGAATGTGGCTGTTCAGTCTGACCCACTTCGGGTTCGAGAAGGCGTCGGCGCTGGTGTTTCCGGGAGCAGGTCTGTTGAGCCTGGGCGTGGCACTCTACCTCTTCATGCTCGGGCTCGTCGCCGAAGTGGCGCTCAGCAGCGAGCGGGAAGGATCCTATGACACTCCGGCTGCCGCGGAGATTCGCTGATATGAGCTCTTCTGGAATGCTGGTGGACCCGATAGCCGAACCCGCCACGTCTCCCCCGGAGATCAAAGGCAGCTTGATCTCGGTTGTCGTTCCGGTGGTGGAGCGGGCAGACGATGTCCTGGCCGTGTATCAGTCATTCGCTCAGACGCTGGACGAGCGAGGCCAACCCTACGAGTTCCTGTTCGTTTTCGATGGGCGGTGGACTCCGTCGCCTGAGCTGGTGGCGGTAAGTCGGGAGAACCCGGCGGTGCGGATTCTCCGTTTTGCACGTGAATTCGGAGAGACGGCCGCCTTGCGGCTGGGTATCGAGAAGAGCCGGGGTGAGCTGATCCTGACGCTCCCGGCATACTTTCAGGTGCGGCCGGAGGGGATTGGCGAGCTGCTGGATGCTGTCGAACGTGGGGTCGACATGGCGGTAGCAAATCGATCGCCCCGGCTCGACAGCTGGCTCAACCGCCTGCAGTCGCGCGCCTTTCACAGCATTTTGGGAGGGATTTCCCAGCAGCAGTTCCATGATATGGCATGCGGGGTCCGGGCCATGCGGCGGAACGTGGCGGAAGCGTTGCCGTTGTACGGCGACCTCCACCGCTTTATCCCGGCGTTGGCACTGCGCGAGGGCTATCGTGTGGAAGAGGTGTCGCTGGCCCAGCACCCGGATGATGCGCGCATCCGAGTCTACGGTCCGGGTGTGTACGTCCGCCGGCTGCTCGACATCATGGCCTTCTTCTTTCTCGCCAAGTTTACTGAAAAGCCACTCCGCTTTTTTGGCCTCGTCGGCGCGCTGTTCCTGCTGGCCGGAACAGTTACCAGCCTCGTGCTCCTGATTCAGCGGGTTGAGGGCCAAGGCATCGCGAACCGACCCGCCCTCCTCTTGGCAGTGCTGCTGGTCGCGCTCGGCGTCCAACTCATCGGCCTAGGGCTGGTGGGCGAAATCATCGTTCACCTCCGCGCGCCCCACCGACGCGCCTATCGGGTGCGCGAGCGCACCTAGGCGTCCTTGGCCCTCATGAGCGTCGGCTCGCAGGAGCCTTCGACTAGTAAGGCTCCCGGCATCAATCACATGGGCATGCGACGCGACCTCTCCTCCCTTTCCAGCTCCGCATTCGATCTCCTCGTTGTTGGTGCCGGTATCCATGGAGCCTGTATTGCATGGGATGCATGCCTCCGCGGTCTTCGTGTGGCACTCGTCGACCGCTCGGACTTTGGTGCGGCCACTTCGGCCAACAGCCTGGGAATCATCCATGGTGGCCTGCGCTATCTCACCCGTGCCGACCTGCCGAGGATGCTGGAATCCATCAGCGAGCGGTCGACGCTCTTGCGCATTGCACCAGAGTTGGTGGAGCCCTTGCCGGTCCTAGTGCCGACGTATCGCCGGAGCCTGATAAACCGCGCGACCCTGGGAATAGCCCTGCAGCTGAACGATCTGGTGTCGAGCCGGCGGAACCGTGGCCTCAGATGGGACCGTTGTATCCCGGCGGGACGCCTGGTCTCACCGGGTGAAGCCCGGCGCCTCTTCCCCTGGTTTCCAGGCGAGGGGCTCACCGGGGGGGCCATCTGGTACGATGCCAGGATGCTCCATCCCGAGCGGCTGACATTCAGCTTTGTGCGCTCCGCCGCTGAAGAAGGCGCCACAGTCGCCAATTATGTCCGGGTGGACAGCCTTCTTGTCGGCTCTGGGACCGCGGTTGGCGCCAGAGTTACTGACCTGGAACAGGGCTCCCAGTTCCAGATCAACGCCAAGGTCGTTGTGGTAGCTGCTGGCCCCTGGACGCCGGAGCTTCTGGCAGGCACTCTAGGGCGACGAGGTATGCCGGACCCCACCGGCAAGGCCTTCGCACTCAATGTTCGGGTCGGTCGCGCGTTGGCCAGGGTAGCGGTAGGGGTGCAATCGCCCTGTGGATCGAATGAGGACCCGATTTGCGGAGGCCATCGCTTCATCTTCGCGGCGCCCCAGGACGGCACCACCCTGCTGGGCACCTGGTACACGTTGGGTGGTGCGGACGAGGCGGCCACGAGGCCGCATGTTGGAGCCCAGGCGTTGCTGAGTGAATTCAACCAGGCGTGCCCGGGGCTGGCATTATCAATGAGCGACGTGATGCACTATCAGTGGGGGTGGCTTCCGTTGAAGCATGGCCACGAGCGCGGGCGCGCAACGGCGCTGGCCGAACGACCCCGTTTGATCAACCACAGAACGAGTGCCGGCGTGCGACACCTGATCTCGGTTGAGGGCGTCAAGTACACCACTGCTCGCCGGGTGGCCGAGCGGGTCGTGAGCTCCGTCTTTCGCGAGCTGGACCGCTCCAGTCCACCGTGTCGCACCGCCGCGGTTCCGCTCGTCACGCCGGGGCGGGAGCCGCTGGTTCAGTCAGATGGCTCGGTCAATGCGGTCGCCATTCGGCGTGCCGTACACCAGGAAATGGCATTGAACCTGGGTGACATCGTGTTCCGCCGAACCACGCCCGGTCGGTCCACCAGCCTTTCCCGGACCACCGTGTCTGAGGCGGCAAAGCTCGCGGGAGCGGAGCTTGGGTGGGACGCCGACCGTCAGACGCTCGAGATCGACGAGGTGATGCGTCGGCAAGCAGAACTCGCACCAGTTGAGGAGCCGGTCGGATGAGGATCCTCGTGCTGGCCCCGCACCCATTCTTTCAGGCTCGAGGCACCCCGCTGGCCGTCAAACGGGTGCTCGAGTTTCTCAGCTCGCGCGGGCACCAGCTGGATCTGCTCACGTTCCATGAGGGCGAAGACGTCGACATTCCCAACTGTCGCATCCACCGGATCGCTCGTCCGCTCTGGATCCGGAACATCCGCCCGGGCTTTTCGCTGAAGAAAGTCGTTTGCGATGTGCTGATGTTCAAGAAATGCCTAGGCATGGTACGCCGCAACCGGTACGATCTCATTCACGCTGTCGAGGAGTCTGCGTTCATAGCGGCAGCTATGCAGCGGATCGCGGGCATTCCGTACGTCTACGACATGGATTCGTCTCTCGCGGAACAGTTGGTCGACGCCTATCCGGGTCTTCAGTTCGCGTTCAGCACCTTACGAAAGTGCGAGGCGGTGGCGGTGCGGCACAGCTTGGGCGTTCTCACCGTGTGCGCCGCCCTGGAAGACGTGGCGCATGGCCACGCGCCGGACAAACCCATCGGCCGAGTCGAGGATACCACGCTCTTGGGACCTGAGCAGGCCTACTCCAGAAATGGGCAGGGTGATAGCATCTTGCCACCAGCAGTCGACGGCGCCAGCCCGGTTGCGATGTACGTCGGCAATCTGGAGCATTACCAGGGTATAGGCCTGCTGCTGGAAGGCTTCCGGCACGCGCTCATTCGAGTTCCCAATGCGCACCTGGTCATTGTCGGCGGGATTAAAGAGGACATCGCGCACTACGGCCGTCGTGCCATCCAGCTCGGTATCGGGAGCCGCGTCCATTTCCTGGGACAACGTCCCATCAGCGCCCTCGAGGGTCTGTTTCGGCGGGCGGACGTGCTGGTCTCGCCCCGATTGAAGGGGCTCAACACTCCAATGAAGATCTACTCCTACCTCGATTCCGGTACGGCCGTGCTGGCCACACGCCTTCGGACCCATACTCAGGTGCTGGACGATCACACCGCCTATCTGGTAGAGCCGGATCCGGAGTCGCTGGGCGACGGTCTCGTGGAGCTTCTCAGCAACCCCGTCCTCCGGGAACACCTGGCGAGCCACGCCAAGGCGTACGTGCAGCGGGAATTCACGCCCGAAGCCGCCCATCGAAAGCTTGGTTCCTTCTACACGATGATGGAGTCCAGGGCGAGCGGAGCCGAAGTGTGAGAAAGCTGTGGTACTCGCCCACCCTCCGGAGCGCCATCCCAGCCGCTGCCTTTGGCGCCCAGTGGGGGCTTGCCGGACTGATGTACGGTGTGGCCGTCGGCTGGATTCTGCGCGCCGCCCTATCACTGTACGTGACTTCCCGTCATCTCAGGCTTCCCGCATCCATTCCCGTTCCCGCGCCATGACGGCGAGGTACCATGGCTCAGTCACCGGCTGACTGGGCCGTCGCCCTCTTCCACCGCTCGGTGCTCAAACAGGCAAAATTTCAGAAGATCGTTGAGCTGCTGGACGATCCATCGGGAAAGTCCAGTCTCGACATTGGCGCGGATAATGGAGTGATCAGCTACCTGCTCCGACAGCGGGGAGGTCGCTGGTGCAGTGCCGATCTCGATGCCGCAGCCGTCAGCTCCATTCGGGACCTGGTCCGCGAGGACGTATATCAGCTCAGCGGGAGCGCTACGCCGTTTGCGAACGAATCGTTCGACCAGGTTGTGATCGTGGACTACCTCGAACATATCTGGGATGACCGCGGGTTCGTGCTCGAGCTGGCCCGAATCCTGAAGCCTGGGGGTACCCTGATCCTCAACGTTCCACACCTCAGACCCGGCTCATGGTTAGTCCGCCTGCGTCACCGTGTCGGCCTCACTGACGAATGG
>DATADG010000032.1:0-4793 GCA_036258655.1 Gemmatimonadales bacterium
CACCCAATCCGCACGACCAACTGAGCCCCCGCGAGTCGGCAAAAATCATCCAGAGCCATGTAACCGACGGGTTGGCTCTGGCCGAGGCCGCGGGTCTGCCCGAGGTAGTTAAAGCATTTATACCAGAACACCATGGCACCACATATATCACGTACTTTCTCAGCCGGGCCCGAGGCAATGAGCCCGACGGGCGCGTGGATCCCGCCGACTTCCGCTATCCCGGGCCGCGGCCGCAATCGGCGGAGACGGCGGTAGCCATGCTGGCCGACTCGGCGGAGGCCGCGGTGCGCGTGCTGACCAACCCGACACCGGAGGCGGTACGGAACGCCATCGAGCACCTTGTGCAGCAGAAGGTAGGATCGGGTCAGCTGGACGATGCGCCGCTGACCCTGAAAGATCTCGACCGCATCAAGCGCGAGTTCGCGCGCGTCATGTCTGGCACCTACCACAAACGGATCGGCTACCCCCGGCCCAGTGGCAGTCTCACACCCGAATTCCAGTCGGTCGAGCGTGAGTGAGGTCGCGGTAAACGGGCGACGTCTGCCCCTCTCGCGCGCGCTGGTGCAGCGCGTAGTTCGAGAAGTTCTCCGGTCCGAGAAGAAAGACGCGCTCATCTCGGTGACGTTCGTTGGCCGGGAAGCCATGCGGCGTCTCAACGCCGAGCACAAGGGTCATGACGAGGTCACCGATGTGCTCACCTTCGCGCTCAACGATCCAACAGGGCGCAGGATTGGTGACGTGTACATCTGCCCCTGGGCAGCGCGCCGGGAAGCCCGTGCTCGCGACATCCCAGTGCGGCAGGAACTGGTTCGGCTGGTGGTCCACGGCACCCTTCACGCCCTGGGGCAGCACCACCCCGAGGGGCCGGCGCGGACCCGCTCCGCGATGTGGCGACGCCAGGAGCGCTACGTCGAGGCGCTCACATGATCGCCATGCTCCAATTGTTTATCGCGCCGCTGCTGGCGGCGTTGCTCACGCTGTGGGCCGCATGGCTTGCCCTTGCCGCCGAATCGGACGCGGATCTGCCTCGCGCTCTCAGCGGCCAGCTCGGCACCAGCGGTAGCGCGAGCATCTCGCGGCATCTGCACATCGCGCACCTCGCCTTGCTGATGCTGGCCGGCGCGGCGGCCGGAGGCGCAGTGGCGTGGTGGGCCTGGACGCCGGCATTGGGTCTCCTGCGGCTATTCCTGGCCGTGTTGCTGGTCTGGGTGCTGGGCGATCTAGTGCCACGGCTGCTCGCCGCTGTGGCTCCGGAGCTTACCGTACCCGTTCGGCGCGGGGCCGTCGCAACGCTGGTACCATTCCGGCCCCTGCTTCGGCTCGCGGCATGGGCCGACGAGCGCGCGCAGGCGAGAGCGCCAACCCGCATGAGCCGGGAATCGGGTGAGGCGCAGCGCGATATGCTGCTCGGAGTGTTCTCGCTGGCCGACACCACTGTGGCCGAAGTAATGACGCCCCGCCTGGATATCGTTGCGGTCGACACCTCGGCTGACCGGGAGGAGGTCGTGAATACACTCCGAAGTTCGGAGCACGCCCGCCTGCTGGTCTATGACGGACATCCGGATGCGGTGGTCGGGGTTATTTACGCGAAGGACATCCTCGCCATCGGACCCGACGACCCGCGCCCCTGGCACGCGCTCATCCGGCCGGCTGCCTTCGTGCCGGAAGGGAAGACGCTGGATCGGCAGGTCCGTGACTTCCAGCGTGGCCCGAGCCATCTCGCAGTCGTGGTCGATGAGTTCGGGGGAACCGCCGGGATCGTGACGCTGGAAGACATTCTGGAGGAGATCGTCGGCGAGATCCAGGACGAGTACGATACCGACGAAGTGGCGCCCATCCAGGTGGTGCGGGAGAATCACTGGCGGGTCGAGGGCGGAGTCGCACTCGCCGAGCTGGAGCAGGCACTGGGACATGACTTCGGCCGGGACGACGTAAGCACAGTGGGCGGGCTGGTGTTGGCCGAGTTCGGAAGGGTCCCCCGGTCGGGTGAGTCCATCAACGTCCAGGGCTATCGGTTAGTCGTCGAGCACGTCGTCCGGCGACGAATCAAACGTGTCGCTGTCCACCGCTTACCCGGCGTCGTCTCCGCGGGTGCGTCGGAGCGAGAGGCACGATGATCTGGCTCACCATTCTACTCGGTGTGGCGCTCACCGTATTCGGCGCCACTGCCGGCGCAGCCCTCATCACTGTGAGCCGGGCGGAGCTGACCCGTGCCGTCAGCCGGAAGCTCCGGGGGGCCTCTGCCTCACTCGCGGGTCTGGCGCAAATCGACCGGTATCTCACCGCAGCGTCGGCTACGACATCGCTCGGTGTCCTGCTTCTGGGTGCGTCCGTACCCGCATTGCTCGCCGGGACCAGCGCGCCGCGGGTGCTCGTCGCATTTGTTCTCCTCGCGGTTCCACTGGTTTTATTCGCGGCATACCTGGTTCCGCGCTGGCTCACGCAGCCTCGTGCGCAGGGGGTGGCCGACCGGGTGATCCCGGTGCTGCGTCCCTGGTCGCGGGCACTTGGCCTGTTGCTTCCCGCCCGAAACGCCACCCGGCCCACCGATCTCAGGTCGATCTGGCGCGAGGGAGCGGCGGTCGGAGTGCAAGACGACGATGAGCTGATGATGGTGGGCGGCGTAATGGCATTCAGCTCCCGGCCGGTTCGGGAGGTCATGACGCCGCGCACGGACATCGTGGCGATCGAAGAGAATGCACCCCTCGAGGAAATCCGGCTTGTGTTTGCCGGCAGCGGCTACAGCCGAATCCCGGTGTTCCGGGGAACGCTGGACGAAATCATAGGCATGCTGCACGCGTTCGATCTCTTCAAGCTCAAGCCCGGCGACCCGCTTCCTGTCCGGCCGGTGGCGGTCACGCCCGCGAGCCGCAGTTGCGGCGATCTGCTGCTCGATATGCAGCGGGAGCGGCGCCATCTCGCGGTAGTGCTCGATGAATTCGGCGGCACCCTGGGCATTGCCACTCTCGAGGATCTGCTCGAGGAGCTGGTGGGCGAGATCTTCGACGAGCATGACGAGGAAGTGAGGCCTGCGGCAACACCGGCGCCCACCTTGTTCGAGACCGACGGTAATGTCTCGATCGAAGCCATCGAGGAACGGTTCGGTGTCACGCTTCCCACAGGCCGATCCACCACAATCGGCGGTCTGCTGGTCGAATGGGCCGGCCGCATTCCCAATGCCGGTGAGCGGTTCTTTGTCAAAGGATTGGAGTTCGATGTGGTGCAGGCATCACCCACCCGCATCGAGCGTTTGTTGATCCGTTCCGGAGCCACTACCGCAGTCCAACTTTCCCCCAGCTCGTCATGAAAAAAATCCTCGGCCGCATGGTCGAGCTGGTTCGCCGGGGTGAGCTCGGTCTCTTTACTCGTCGGGCGCACGAGATCGAGCCGGCTGACCTGGCGGAAGTGCTCACCGCGCTGGACGAGCAGGAGCGGGTCTCGGTAGTCCGCGCGTTGCCCCCTGAAGTATCCAGCCAGGCCCTGGCCGAGATGCCTGAGGAGGCGCATGCCGGAGAGACCCTCGCCGCACTCGAGCCGGACCTCGCGGCCGAGATCGTCGACGAGCTGGACGATGACGACGCGGCCGACATTCTGGGTGAGCTCGACCGCAAGACCCAGGAACAGATTCTTGCCGCGGTAGAGGACCGCTCCGAGGTCGATCAGCTGCTCCGCTACGATGAGGAGAGCGCCGGCGGCCTCATGACCACCCACATGGTGGTCGTACCGGATTCAGTGACCGCAGGTGAAGCGCTGGAGGAGATTCGCCGTCAGGCAGAGGAGATCGAGGACTTCTATCAGGTGTTCGTCGTCGACGCGGACCGCAAACTCGTCGGCACCTTGCCCTTCAAGGACCTGGTGATCAGCCGGCCGGAGCGGCCGGTGCGCGAGTTCATGGAAGAAGCGGACATCTCAGTGACGCCGGACCTCGATCAGGAAGAGGTCGCCCGGGTCATGGCGCGCTACAACCTCCCCAGCGTCCCCGTGGTAGATGTACAAGGCCGGCTCCTCGGCCGAATCACCTTCGACGATGTTATCGATGTGGTTGAGGCGGAAACCACCGAGGACCTGCTCAAGTTCGGCGGCGTCTCGCCCGACGAGGAGCTCGCGGCGGACTGGAGAACGTCGGTGCGGAGCCGCTTGCCCTGGCTGTCGGTCAATCTCGCGACCGCGTTTCTGGCCGGCGCGGTGGTGTTCTCGTTTCAGCACACCATTCAGCGCACCATCGCGCTCGCCGTCTGGATGCCGATCATCGCCGGGATGGGAGGCAACGCGGGAACCCAAGCCCTCGCGGTCACCGTCCGCCGGCTCGCTCTGGGCCTGATTCCGGTGAACGTATTTACCCAGGTGGTCGGCAAGGAGATTCTGGTCGGGGTGATCAACGGCCTTGTCATCGGGCTGATCGTCGGAACCGTCGCCACAGTAATGGGCCAGGGGGCCATGCTCGGCCTCGTAGTATTCCTGGCGATGATCGGGAATCTGGTGGTCGCCGGCTTTGCGGGCGCGTTCATTCCCATCCTGCTCGAACGGCTGGGGGCCGATCCTGCCGTGGCCTCGTCCGTCTTTGTGACCGCGTTTACCGATGTGTGCGGGTTCCTGCTGCTGCTGGGACTTGCGGGCTGGCTGATTCTGTGAGGACCAGTCGTAGCGAGAGAGCGAAGCGACGATGCAATCAAGTCGCTGACTTGCGGGATGGCTGGGCACGTCATGCCGCTCGCAAATCACCGCTGCTGGCGACCGGCGACTGCCGACCAGACAGACGCTTGCATCTGAAAACGAGGACACGTACCCCAAAC
>DATADG010000033.1:0-25809 GCA_036258655.1 Gemmatimonadales bacterium
GCGCAGATGGTGCTGAGGAGAAGACGTATCTGCCTCGCCGCCCCGCTGCCCCGCGTCCACACCGACCACGCACTCTTCCGGCCTCTTATCGTCCCGGAATCGGAGAAAAACCGGCTGTCGCAACAGACCTTCCTCCGTCCACTCGGTGAACTCCACCTCGCACACCAGGCGAGGCTCAACCCATCCAATACCCTCTCCCTCCGGCAGCATGCCGCTGCATGAGGGCTCGGCTGTCCGCAAACCCTCCAATGTGTCTCGAACCTGAACGAGCTGTTGTTCGCTCAGGCCGCTTCCGGCCCTGCCGCTGTAGACCAGCCGATCACCCTGGTACGATCCGAGCAGGAGCGCCCCAACTCCGGCGCGATGCCCCTTCGGCGCGGTGAATCCCACCACGACAAAATCATCAGTCCGCCGAGTCCGGATCTTGAGCCAGATAGCGGAGCGACCTGGTTTGTACGGTGAATCCGCTCGTTTGGCGACGATGCCCTCGAGGCCCAGCCTCTGCACCTGCTCATAGAGCACTTCGCCGTCCTCCGCAAAGTGATCCAGAAAGCGAATTACCCCGGTCGGCGGGACCACTCTTCTGAGGATGGCCTTTCGATCGGAGAGCGGCACAGTCCGAAGGTCGAAGTCCTCGAACGCCAGCAAATCGAAAGCGTAATACGTTACGGGGCACTCGATCGCTGCGTGCCGGATATCGATTGGACGCCGGAGCTGCGCCCGCTGTTGGAGCCGTTGAAAGCTGGGTCGTCCCGCGTCATCCAGGGTAACCAGCTCGCCATCGAGGACCAGCCGGTCGTACGGAAGCGCCCGAAGAGCCTGTATCACCTCGGGGAAGCATGGGGACAGGTCGTTCCCATTGCGAGACAGGAGGCGGGCTGACCCGTTGCGCGCAGCCAAGGCTCGGTATCCGTCCAGCTTGAGCTCGAAGAGCCAGCCGGGGGCAGAGAACGGGCGTTCGCGGGACTCAGCCAACATGAGACGAATCGAGGCCGGCACGACCTCCTGAACCGGCACATTGAGCCGCCGCAACTCGGCACGGATACCTTCGGCTGGCGTCCTGCCTGCCTTGAGATCCTCTACCGTTAGCCCGGACAGAACTGATTCCTCGGGCGGCAGGACTGCATCGGAGATGGAAGCATGGCTGTCGCGTTCCTTGATGAGCAGCCAATCCCGTTCTCCTTTTTTGAGCTTTACGAGCGTCCACAACCCCCGGAGCTTGAGCCCGTGGAGCTCGAACAGCAGTTTGCCGTTGGCGATTCCCTCGAGCGGATCTTCCTTCGGCTCCCACCGGCCGCGGTCCCACACAATCACCGCACCTGCGCCGTAGTTCCCTTCAGGAATGAGACCCTCGAAGTCGCCGTATTCAAGCGGGTGGTCTTCGACCAGGACGGCGAGACGCTTGTCTGCAGGGTTATACGATGGGCCTTTCGGGACCGCCCACGAACGCAGGACGCCTTCCATTTCCAATCGAAGATCAAAGTGCAGGCGTCTCGCCGCATGTTTGTGAACGACGAAGAGACCTCCGGCTGGCGATACGGCGTCAGGGGCAACGGAGCCGGCAGGCTCAGGCGTACGCTCGAGCGCCCGTTTAGCACGGTAGGACGAAAGCGGATTCGATTTCCGGGGCATCAGCTGAAACTTAAGAGACTTACCGCCGGATGCGTGAGGCGTGGTTGCGACACAGCGGCTTTCATACTCAAGAGCAACTTACTGGCCTGTAATCAGTTCCGGCCTCGCAACGGGCCACTCTCCTTGCGGGCTTCTGTTTTGCAGCGTATATGGGACCACATGCCTCCACGCGCAATAGGAACTGCAACCATCTCCTTCGGGCTGGTCTCCGTCCCGGTGTCGCTGTTTTCCGCCAGCGAATCTTCCGCCAACATCAGCTTCAACATGCTGCACAAGTCGTGCGGCAGCCGGCTCAAACAGCAGTACATCTGCTCCAAGGAGGGTGGGGTCGTCGAAAAGGACGACATCGCCAAGGGGTACGAGTTTGCCAAGGGGCAGTATGTCACCTTCACGCCCGAGGAGATCAAGGCACTGGACGAGAAGGCCACCAACTCGATCGATATCGCCGAGTTCGTGCCGCTCGATTCGGTAGACCGGATGTACCTGGATAAGGTGTACTATCTCGGACCGGACAAGGGAGGCGACCGGGCTTACCGTCTCTTGGGCGAGGCGCTGAAGGTGACCGGACGCGCCGCAGTGGGCCAGTACTCCGCCCGGGGCAAGCAGCACTTGGTGCTGGTGAGACCACTGGATGGTGTCCTCGTCATGGAGCAGCTCCATTATGCCGACGAGCTCAGGCCCGTTGCCGAAGTCCCTCACCCCGAGACACCCGTCAAGGAAGCGGAGCTGGCGCTGGCGCGTCAGTTGATCGAGCAGTCCTCCACCGAGGAGTTCAAGCCTGAGAATTATCGGGACACCGTCCGCGAGCGCGTTCTTGAGGCAATTCAGCGCAAGGTAGAGGGACAGGAGATTACGGCCGATGCGGCGCCGCCCGAAACCAAGATCATCGACCTCATGGATGCACTGAAGGCGAGCCTGGCGAAGAAAGGTGCGCAGACCGCGGAGATGAAGCCTGCTAAACGTGCCGTGTCCAAGGAGGAAGACGTCGAGGCGGCGCCCCGTAAGCGAAAGACAGGTAGTCGCTGAGAACACCTCCCGGTGACACCGGGCGGCACGTATCGTAAATTGCTGGTTCATGGAATCCTTCACCACTCGTGATGTGGCCCGGCTCCTGGGCCTCACCGAGAGCCAGGTACGCGCCCAGGCGCGTGCAGGATTCCTTTCTCCCCGGCGCGGGCCTCGAAACGGATTCCGTTTTTCCTTTCAGGATTTAGTGCTGCTCCGCACGGCCCGAGAGCTGGCTCAGGCGCGAGTTTCTTCCCGTCGAATTCGAAACGCTCTCTGCGGACTCGCACGCCAGCTGCCGACCGGCCGCTCACTGACCGAGATCAAGATCACCCCGTACGGACAGGGATTGCTGGTGCACGATGGGGACTCCGCCTGGAATCCTGAATCGGGCCAGCTGCAAATGGAATTCGCGGCGGCAGAACTGGCGAACTCGCCCGCGCCGCAACCCCGAAGCCTTCGGCCCGTCATGCATCGGCCACGCTCGACACAGGCGGCATGGGATTGGTTCGACCTCGCCCTCGAGCTCGAGGATGCGGACCCCGCCGCCGCGGTACGCGCCTACGGAGAGGCGTTGTCCCAGGATCCCACCCTGATCGACGCGCATGTCAACCTGGGTCGATTGCTCCAGCTTGCTGGACAGATCGAACAAGCCATTGAGCACTACCGCCTGTCGGTGAAGGCAGCAGGTGCCGACCCAACGCCAGCGTTCAACCTCGGGACCGCACTCGAGCAGCTGGGACGCTGGAACGAGGCGCTCACGGCGTATCGGCGCGCCCTCGCAACCGACGGCTGCTTCGCCGACGCGCATTTCAACATCGCACGCCTGTACGAGCAGCTCGGCCGGCGAACCGAGGCAATACGGCATCTTCGCGTGTATAAGCGGCTGGTGGAATAGCTAGTACTGACGATCGCCAACTGGTGATCGGCGGCTACCATGCACATCCACGTCGGCACCAGTGGCTGGTCTTACCGGGAATGGAGGGGGACTTTTTATCCCCCGGATCTGCCCGCGGCGCAAATGCTCCGCTTCTATGCCTCGCGGTTCTCCACCGTTGAAGTCAACAACTCCTTCTATCGAACTCCGTCCGAGCGAGTGCTCGCGGGCTGGGCTGAGCAGGTGCCTGCCAACTTTCGCTTTGTTATGAAAGCGTCGCGCCGCATTACGCATAACAGTCGACTGGCGGATGAGAATGGCTCGCTCGAGTACTTTCTTCGAGCGGTCACTCCACTCGGGCCTCGACTGGGCCCCACCCTGTTTCAGCTGCCTCCCACGTTCGAAAAGGATCGAATTCGTCTTCAACAGTTCCTGAAGAGACTTCCCCGGCGCTGGTCCGCAGCCATGGAGTTTCGTCACCTGTCGTGGTTCGAAAACCCGGTCTACGACCTGCTCCGTGCGTACAACGTCGCCCTTGTCGCCGTAGATGTCGATGAAGGGGAGCTCGAGTCCCCGCTGGTGCCTACTGCGTCGTGGGGCTATCTGCGCCTGCGCCGAGCCGAGTACGATCGTTCATCTCTCCAGGATTGGAGCCGCAGAATTCAGCAGCAGCCATGGAGTGAAGCGTACGTCTTCTTGAAGCACGAGGAGGGTAGCCCGAGAGGCCCTGGAGCCGCTGAGCTGTTTCGGAGCATCGTCGATGCGCCGTGAGGTGATGAGGATCACGCCCCTCTCCCGGCCCGCCTGCTACTCTAGGCCTCCTTGGAGGACGACATCCAGCCAGGGAGGACACTATGGCACAGAACAGAACATGGAACGATGAGGATAACTGGTGGCGAAGCAACTTCAGCTCGCGGCCCTATGCCACCGGCCGCAACTATGAGGACTTCCGCCCGGCGTATCAGTACGGCTTCGAGTCAGGGCAGCACCATGTTGGACGCCAGTGGAATGACGTCGAGTCCGATCTGCGCTCAGGCTGGGAGAAGTTTCAGGGCAAGAGCGGTGCAGGCAGCACCTGGGAAAGTGTGAAGCATGCCGTCAGGGATGCCTGGGACCGGATCACCGGGCAGCACGATGTCGACACTGACAAAATGGCAAGTTACGAAGAAGAGCGTATCTCGCGCGGTGGGCGGACGTTCTAGGTACTGAACTTCAACGGTGGTCGCAGGGTCTAGGGTCGAGAACTCCACAGCAGCGTCTCTCGGCTCTAGACCCTCGACATTTTCCCACATCGTGATCTGTGACACGGCAGCATAAGTGATCTTCCCGCTTTTTGTTGGTGCGATTCAGGCGGTTGGTGTTCCCGGCCGATGTACGGTTCGGAAGTAGCCAGCCAGTCCCTCACTACTGCCAAGACGCCGCTCGCCGGGCGGCCGTTGGACACTGAATGGTGAGCTAAAGGAGCACCACGATGACCATGCCCAATACCGACGCCCCAGTTTCTCGCGCGGACGTTTCAGGCCAGCAAGGAGGCTCCACTGCCCGCGAGCAGATCAGGGACGTCAAGAATCAGGTGGTCGATCAAGCCAAGACCACGTTTCAGCAGGCCCGCGACCGAGCAACCTCGAGCCTGGGTGAGAGTAAGGGCCAGTTTGCCAACCAGTTCGGCACCATGGCTGACGCTCTGCGACGCACAACCGAGCATCTGCGCTCGGAAGACCAGCAGCGGATTGCCGCGCTGACTGATACCGCCGCCCGCCAGGTGGAGCAGATCGCCGAGTACCTCCGCGGCAAGGATGCACGGGCGATGCGGGAGGATCTGGAAAATCTGGCCCGGCGTCAGCCGGCTTTGCTGATCGGGGGTGCACTGATCCTCGGCCTGATCGGGGCCCGTTTCCTCAAGAGCTCCGAACGGCGGGGGGGTCGCCGGTTCGAGGACAGCGAGCGGTATGGCCGTGAGGGACGTTTCGGCTACAGCGGCTACACCGGCTACAACCAGCCGTACGTTCGAGGCGCCGACATCGATGTCGAGCGGCAGATTCCCGGACGCACCGGGGGGTTCGAGGGGCCTGAAAGCGGACTAGGAGGTGGCTATGCCGGAGCTTAGGCAGCAGGAGCGGAGTATCGGTGAGCTGTTTGGCCAGCTTACCCAGGATATGACCCTGCTGGTGCGGCAGGAGGTCCAGCTCGCCCGCACTGAAATGAGTGACAAGCTGTCCCGGTTCACCAACAACCTGGTTTCTGTCCTGACGGGTGGCTTTGTCGCGTACGTGGGGGGTCTCGCCCTGGTGGCAGCTCTTATCCTCGCCATCCGTGACCTCGCCAACATCTCCCTGGCCTTCTCGGCGCTGATCGTGGGCGCCATCCTCGCCATCGTGGGCTATGTCATGCTCCAGCGAGGCCTCAAGGAGCTGAAGCGGGTGGACCTCGCCCCTCGCAGAACTGTGGAAACCCTTAAAGACGACGTCCAGTGGGCAAAGGAGCAACGGTCATGACTGATTATGAACGACGGGATCCCGACCTCGCCTACCAGCCGGCGGACCAGGGTTTCGACGCCGACATCGAAGGGCGGGGCGAGCGGAGTCCCGAAGAAATCGAGCGGGAGATCGAGCGGACCCGCGACCGGATGAGCCGGAACATCGACGAGCTGGGCGACCGGCTGAGTCCGAGCAATCTGAAGGAAGAAGCCAAGAGCGCAATCAAGGACGCTGCCCAAGGAGCTGTCTCTAACGTAGGAGAGCAGGCCCGCCGTACCAGCTCACGGCTGGTCGAAGTCATCCGGGAGAATCCTCTGCCGGTCATCGCGGTCGGCGCTGGCGTTACCTGGCTGCTCACCCAGCGGTCGAAGAGCGACGTCTCGGGAGACCGGATGGCGCGGTACGCCTACACCGGACCGGAGCGGCGGCAGGGCCATGGCATCAAAGGCCGGGTCGGCAGCGCTGTGAGCGGAGTCAAGGAATCAGTAAGCGAAGCGGTTGGTGGAGTTACCGAGCGCGCTAGCGAACTCAAGGAACGAGCGGGAGAGCGGCTCGGGGACGTAGGCGGGCGGGCCCGCTGGCAGACCCAGCGAATCAAGACCAACCTGGAGTATGCGGCCGAGGAGAACCCACTCGCCGTCGTGGTCGGAGCGGCGGTGGTTGGCCTGGCAATCGGCCTGCTGCTTCCCGGCACTCAGCGTGAAGACGAGCTCATGGGCTCGGCACGCGATCAACTGGTCGACCGCGCCGGAGAAACGGTAGAGCGGGCTAAGGAAGCTGCCGTCGAGGCCGGACGAGAGGTCAAGGATACTGTCAAAGCCGAGATCGAGCAGCGGAAGCCCGAGCTGCAGGAGACCGTGCAGCAGGTAGGTCAGAACGTCAAGGAGCAGGTCAAGGAGTCAGCCCGGCGGGTAAAGAGTGAGGCGAAAGAAGCTGCCAAGAAGTCAGGGAGCAGCCGCGGGGGCGACGTATGAGTCTCGACTCACTGGAAAAGCTGTTCCTGGAAGAGCTGAAGGACGTTTATAACGCTGAGAAGCAGCAGCTGAGGTCCTTGGCCAGAATGGCAAAGTCAGCTGATTCGCCCGAGCTCCAACAGGCGCTCACCCAGCACCAGAAGGAAACCGAGGGACAGGTGAAGCGGTTGGAACGGGTGTTTCAGGAGTTGGGCCAGTCCGTGCGGGGGAAGACCTGCAAGGGCATGCAGGGGCTCGTCGAAGAAGGTAAAGAGGTGATGGAGAAGGACGGCGAGCCGGCGGTGCTTGATGCCGCTCTGATCTCGACAGCACAGCGGGCGGAGCACTACGAAATAGCCGCGTATGGCTGCCTCCGGACCTATGCCCAGCTGCTTGGGCTGGACCGTGCAGTCGAGCTGCTGCAGCAGAACCTGGAAGAGGAAGAGAGAACCGACAAGCTCCTGACTCAGCTCGGCGAGTCGGGCATCAACGAGGCCGCCGCGGCAGCTGGAGTTGGAAGCGGCGAAGAAGAAGAGTAGAACCGCAGTAGCCTCAAAAGTTCAGGGTCTAAAGTCGAGGGGTTGTGGTGAACCTTCGACTCTAGACCCTTGATGCTTTCGGGCCTTGTTCCAGCTGGTTCTGCTTACACCTGGTGTCTCGCCTGTCCGTTCACCGGGACTTCCTCGCCGTCCTCTGCCAGTGCGGAGATTGCCGCCTTCAGATCGCAGGCCAGATCCCGTTCCCGGCGCAGCGCGCCGATCAATGCCTCTGCCTGCTTCATCTGGAAGCCGAGCGCGCCAGCCGATTCCATCGCGTGGTCCACCACCGTCTTCTGGGCCGTAAGCGACTCGACCGTTGCCCGGATTCCCAGGGCGAGGGCTTCGGCCCGGGCCAGCCGTTGCTCGGCCCGCTCGAGCTGCCGCTTCCGTGATTCGAAGCTCCTCAGAGTTTCCTCGGTGGTCTTGAACTGATCCTGCGTGGCCTGGAGCATGGCCCTGGTGTCCTCGATTTCGCGCCGGGCGGACCCGATCGTCTGCACGTCCTGGATCGTCCGCTCGGCCAGGTCGAACACGTGCTTCACTTGCGCCTCGATGGCCTCGACTCCGGCCTGGCGGGCCAGGGTCTGCTCCAGCGCCTTGGCGGCCTCGGTCTGAGCCGATTCCCACTTGGTAAGCAGCTCCTCGAAGTGCGTCAGCTGCCGATCGATGGACTTGAGGGCCGTGGCTCGGGTCTCCAGCTCGCCGGCGAGGCGCTGCAACCCGCTCGCCTGCTCCTGAGCCTGGCTCAGTGTGGCGCTGACAGTACGTGTGGTGTCCTCCATCTTCTGAGCCGCTTCCGCCGCCTCCTTCCGGAGGGCCGACGCGCGGGTGAGATGCTCGGTGGCCTTGTCCAGCGCACCCTGCCGCTGATCGAGCTCCTGGCCGAGCAGCCGGATCCTCTCCTCGACCTGATCGATCTGCTGAGTCCGGCTTTCGAGACCGCGAACCGAGTCGTCGACCAGGTTCATTCGCCGCTCGGCGTCTTCTACCGATGAGGTGACCAGGGAAATGGTGTCGCTGAGCCGCTGGGCGCCCTCGGCTTGCTTGGCGAGCTGGCCGAAGCGAGCCTCCGCGGCTTCGATTCTGCTGCGCAGTCCATCAGTCCGGTCCTTGAGCTCTCCGTTGAGCGTGCCGACTTCCATGAGCCCACGCTGGACTTCATGCACCAGCTCACGGCTGGACTCGATTTGCTGCATCGATGACTTGACCTGCTCCACTTCGGCCCGGATCCGCTCGACGGCGGGCTCCATGGCGCTGAGCTCCTTGACCTGCGTCTGCACCTTCCGCGTCCAGACATCGGCGTTGGCCAGCCATGCCTGAGTCTCGCCGTGGCCCTCGCGCAGCCGGCTCATTTCCTCATATGCTACCCGCATCTGCTCGAGGCCGTCGGCCAGGAGCTCACGCGTGCCCTTGAGCGTGCTGAGCTGTTCGACTGCCTGCTCCACGCCCGGTCTGATTTCGTCCAGCCGCCGCATGCGCGCAGCCAGATCGGTAGCCATGCTGTCGAGACGGGCCACATCCTGCCGCAGCGAGCTGGCCCGAGCCGCTTCCTGAGAGAGGGCGTTCACTTCCTTGGAGAGATCGGCGATCTGCTCGCCCACATTCCGCACCTGGTTCTGCACTGCCGCGGTCCCCTGGGTAGCCACGTCGAGCTCTCCCAGACGGGTCTCGCATTCCTTGACTGCCTTGCGCAGGTCAGCGATGCGCTCGCTGACAGCGTGCAGACTCCGGTGCTCCAGCTCGAATCCTTCGCTGCTCTTGCGCATCTGCTCGCGGAGATCGGTAAGGGCCTGTCGCGCGGACTGCTGGGCGTCTTCGATCTTCTGCGAGGTGGCCTGCAGCTCCTCGGTACGCGACAGCACCTTCTCCTGAATGGTCTTGACTTCAGTGATCTTCGCTTCGATTGGACCGAACCGACGAATCTGCTCCTCCTGCCGCCTGAGCCAGGCATCGAGCTCCCGATCCATCCGGGTGAGCTGCGCGATCTGGGTTGCAGCCCGGTCGACCGCTTCCCGCTCCTGCTCCAGCATCGTGGTCTTCTGAGCTACCTGATCGGCCAGTGCCTTGAGCACGGCAAGTTGGTGCTGAATGTCGGGGATGGCAGTCGATGCCTGGTTGATCGGCTCCATCTGCCGCTCCACCGATTGAACCCGCCGGACCACGTCTTCCAACTTGCCGGTCGCTGCCTGGAAGTCCTGATCGAAATTTTCCAGCCGGGAGGTCGTGTGCCGGTGCGCGGTCAACGCGTCGTCATGCTGCGTGCGCATTCTGGCGACGTTCTCGGCCAACTCGCTGAGCTGACTGCGGAGTGTGTCGGCATCGGTGCGAAGCGCTGCCAGTGGGCCCTGGAGACTCAGGAAGGATTCGACCTGCTCTCGCAGCAAGAGCGCCGTTTCAACCTTGTCGCTCAGTAAGCTCATCTGACCCTGAATGCGCTCCAGTGCATCGTTGGAATGTCCGATGCGAGCCTCGGTCGCGTTCTGGGTCTTAATTACCCGCTCAACCTGATCTTCTGCCATAGTGAGCTGCGACTGTAGCCGGTCGAGTCCGGCAACCTGCCGCTCGATGTCCTGACAGCGTTCCCGCAGTCCATCCAGCTCGGCCGTCCGCTCGAGGATTGGCGCCAACGAACGCAGATCATTAGCGGCAGCCTCTGCCCGGCTGACGAGCGCCTCGAGCGCCGCGGTGATATTCTGTCCGCTCGAATCGATGGCGACGACAGAATCGTCCTCGCGGCGGCGACCTTTAAGGAAACTGACCATTGGCTTGCTCCGAGGGGATACGCGTGTAATGGAAGACTTGGCCACGAGGGCGGACCGCGCTCTACCTGCAACGCGTGTGCCCCAACAGGCGCCAGGGCTTCGAGGCCGGCAAGTGAGCGCGCGCGCGGGCGCAAATCACTACTGGAGCGGGAGATTGCCGACATACCCGGGTCACATGAGGACGATGGGAGAAGGGATGGTAGGCCGGTCGCTTGGCGAGGTGCGAGGAGACCGGGCAGGTCGCACGCCAGGGCACCGGGGACCGAGAACTCAGAACTTCACCGCCACGCCCATGCGGGCCATCGAGCTCTGAATCGGAACGCTGAGCCGTGCTCCGTTCTGATCCGTTCGCCGGTCGATACGCTGAAAATCGAAGTCCCCCGTGAGCCGAAGGCGGCTGGATCCCGGGGCGTAGGACGCGCTAAGGCCCAGCTCGATCCCAAATGGAGCGGAGCCGCCCCCGCTGAAGTCTGTTCCCGCCACGTACGCGGTCCGAAGCGCCACGTCCGCCCCAGGTGCCAACGGATATGCAGCTCGAACCCCCAGCGTTGCGGCACTATAGGATTGAGCCGCCCGACCGGGTGCCGTCGATCGCTTGAGATAGCCCGCCTCGATTATCACGAAGCTCACGGCTCGTACTCCAGCCCGGACACTGATCTGATCGACCGTGAACGACTCCAGAGTGGCGGGACCATCGCTCGCAGGATCGAGATTCAGGTGAGCTGCTTCGACGCGCAGCGAGACCCGCCCTCGTTCCGCCGATACGAAGCCCGTCGGGCCCGAACCCCGGAAATGGAGGAAGTCGGCCTGTTCTCTATAATCCGACAGGGCATACCCTGCCCCGGCAGTGAGATGTTGCGCCGGGGCAGGCGTTGTCCTCACCACCGCAGCCACCAGTACCATGAGCGCCAGCCTCATGATTTCCTTCCAGTCCGAGACTGAGGAACGACGGCCAACTTGACCTGTCGACGGCGCAGCACGTTGGCGGCTGCAATTTCTGCATTTCGCCGGGCGAGCTGCTCTCGGACCAGGCTGTTATAAAGGATGTTTGCTCTGGCAGGAACCGGAGCCGGCTTCTTCAGCGTAGCCAGCACGCCGACCAGAGCCGTGCCGGCACCAATGGTGAGTATCTCTCGGCGTCCGCCGCCTCCTAGCTTGGAACTCTCCAGAGCGAGACTGCCGCCGAGGGCAACTGACGTGGCCATCAGTGCTAGTCCGACCGGTTTCCAGCTGCGTGGCGGCACGACCGTCTCAGGCAGAAGGTCATAGCCTTCGAGTTTGGTCAGATGCGGTAGAGTATCCACTTCACCAGGATCGATCCGAAGGGGTAGAGAGGCCGCATAACTATCGCGGCCCGCGCTGGCCTCGACAATCAGACGGTAGTTGCCGCGGACCGGGGGGCGTCCATGAGACATGAGCCCGTTCCAGGCCAGCCGCACGTTCCCTTCCCCCAGGGCAGAGTCAACGGTGATCTCCCCTCCAGGGCCAATGAGTCGGGTGCGCAGCCGTGCCGTACGGCTGACCGTAAACCGGATCGGGATCGCCCCGCTTCCAGCTATGAACTCTGCGGTGTCCATCCGGAGATCACGCAGGACCAGGACCTGCGCGAGGGCAAGAGCAAATGCACTGGTGATCTTTGGTGAGATCCGGGTGGCATCGAGTTCCCGATCCGGATTGAGCAGCAGGGCCTGCTTGAAGGCCTCCGTCGCTTGACGGGTGCTGTCCAGCGACGCGTACGAGAACGCGAGCAGCTCGTAGGCACGGGCCTGGTCTTCCGGCGTGAGGCGCTCCCGGGCCGCTTTGCGAGCGAGTGTAATGGCCTCCGCGTAGGCGAGACTGTTGTAGGCCTGATTGGCCCGCCGAAGTGTCGAGTTGCTCTGCGCAGCCAGCGACGAGTGGGTCGCGGCAGCGGGCAATGCCAGAGCTACCGCACACAGCACTCTAAGGAAACGCATCATGGCGGACCCGCCGGCTCCAGGCTGTAGCGCCGCCTGATCGGATTAGGTCCGGTGACAACGATCGTCTCGATCTTGGTCCGATAGCCTTCCTGCTCGATTCGAAGCCGGTGAGTACCTAGCGGAAGTGGATAATCCGCAATCGGTGTGGGCCCGATCTCCTTATTGCCGACGTAGAGGGTGCCCCAGGGTTCGGAGGCCACGGTCAGCAATGCGTACTCCTTCTTCACGGGCCTCGGCGTTGGGCGCGAGCTCTCGGCCACGGCCACAGGCTTCTCCGCCAGCGCTGGAGGACTCTGCTGCGGAACGGCCGCCGCATTAGTGCTCTGCTCCTGGACTGATCGGATGCTATCTACAGTGATAGGTGCCGCCCTACTCGGCTCACCCGCGAACGGGGCCGCCGGCCTCAGTGCCCACCCTGCCCCACCAATCAGGACGGTCAAACCGGCTGCTATCAGACTGCGAGTGACGAGCTTCCTGCGCCCTGTCGGTGCTGGTGCTTTCCGCGAGAGCGGTTTCACCGGTGAGCTCACGACTGTGCGCGGTCCGGTTCGTTCGCTGCTCACGGCAGTGGCGAAGTCCTCCATACTGGGGAAGCGCCGGTCGGGCTCTTTCGAGAGCGCCCGATCCAATGCCGCACAGAGATCCGGCGGCACATCCGGCCTCACGTCAAAAATTCGGGGTGGAGGCTCGAAGACATGCTTATAAAGGATGCTGTGGGAGGAGCCGTCGAACGGCGGCTTCCCGGTGAGAATCTGGTGTCCGACGATCGCTAGGGCATACTGGTCGGCGCGGCCATCTACCTCGAGCCCCTTGGCCTGTTCCGGAGCCATGTAATGAGGAGTCCCAATGATGTTGCCAGTGCCCGTGAGCGCGGCGCCACCATCCAGCGCTTTGGAGATGCCGAAGTCAGTCAATACCACCCGGCCGTCCGACTCGAGCATGATGTTGGCAGGTTTGACGTCACGATGCACGATCCCACGCTTGTGCGCATGGCCAAGGGCCAATGCGGCTTCCCGCAGTATCCGACGTGCGAGGTCGATGGGGAGTGGACCCTGTTCCAGCCGCTGCTCCAGAGAGCTTCCGTTGACGTACTTCATGACGAAGTAGTTGAGTCCGGCCTCGCTCTCGACGCGGTAAATTGGAATGATGTTGGGGTGGTCCAGCTTGGCCGCAGTTTTGGCCTCCTGCTGGAAGCGAGGTATCAGCCGTTCGTCCTGCGTCGTGTCGGGCGGGAGGACCTTGATAGCAACCTGCCGCTCGAGCACCAGGTCCTGGGCCAGAAACACCACAGCCATGCCGCCTCGTCCAAGCAACCGCGTGATCTCATAGCGGCCGGCAAGTGTGCGGGTTAACCGCTCTCGCAGCTCATCGAGAGGACTCGGCGGACAGATGTGCTCTACCTCTCCTGACGGGCTTCCGCAGTTGGAGCAAAAGCGCCCGTCAACCGGCAGCGGCGTGTGGCACCGGGAGCACTCATTCACCGGATGCCCCTTTCACTCCGCGCACGGGGCTGCGCGCGGGCCGCCGCTCTAACGAAGCCGGAGGGCTGAGTACACCCTGTACCCAGCGCGGCACACAGGGAATACCGGGTGGGCACACCCGCAAAATCAGTGACCACCATGTAGTACTCCCCCGGCTCGAGGAACAATGTCAGTGTTTCGCTCGAGCCCTCATTGCGGGACGAACCCCGCACGTCGGTGGGCGAGCCGGCAACCGGGATGGCCATGACGTGCAGGTCGATGTCTGCAGCCGCAGCCGTCTCGCCGGCAGACGGAGGGGCCGTCTTGAAGGTTACGGCCTGAGCCACCGTCCCAGGAACCGAGAACCTGATCCAGTCGACGTCATGTGGATTGTCGATGGTCAGTGAATCGGAGAACGGCGAGGTCAGATCCACGCGGGTCGCCGGCACCGCGAAGTTCCGGTCCGCGAACTCGCAGTTGTCGTTCTCTTCCCATCGGTCCGGACCGATTGCTGGATTGGTTGTGTGATACCCGTCGACGACGGCGATCCCATACCTGCCGGACACAAAGAACAGAGAGACCAGGTCCATCGAACCGGCCGGCACGTTCCTGAGCGCCACCACGAGAGAGTCGGCTGGTTGCTCCTGGACCTTGAACTCGTGGTCCTTGCAGTAGTAAAGACCCGAGCCGATCGTCCACCCCGGGGTAGCCACCGAGTCAGCGCTGGACACCGTCGGTGCAAGGAAGGTGAGATGTGCATTCTTGAACGTGGGTGCGAGAAAAATGAAGGTCAGGTCGCTTCCGGCGGTGACACCGTTGAAACGATACCAGTCGACACCCAGTGAATCGGCGCGGATTCGGTTCTCGAAGAAGAGAGCCGGATTATAAAAGCGCACTTGGGGGAGGGTTGGAAACGGGCCCATCCCCAGATCGATTGCACTCGGAGCCTGATCGTTGGGCTCGTACAGGTCTCGCGGGAGAACAGTGAGCGAGTCTGGGGAGACCACAATCTGCTCCGGACTCAATGCGACGGGGTACCCGCTCGAGGCTGGAGGTGGGACCCAAAAACTCATGTGCCCTATACCGCCTGCACCGGCGGCCAGCGTAAACGTGTCGGGCAGGAGCGGCGCGCCTTCGAGCGCGGCGAAGAAGAGATTGTTTACGCCGACACCGTACATCGTGACCTTCTCGCCGTACCGGACGGTCGCCGGCCGGATACTGTCGATCTCGAGCGGGTCAGACACGCGAAGGGCATAACTGGCCGACGCGGCACCTTCGAAGCCGGTGGCGAGGGCACGAATCTGGACGGTGCCGGAGTTCACCCCAGTGGCGATCGTCGTGTTGTTGTCCTTGGGCGTCAGGGTCGCCAGCGTGGGATCATCGGTGGACCAGATCAGCTCGGCATTCCGGACTTCCACCGAATCGCCGGGAGAAGTCCTGGTCCATAACCTCGCGGTGAGCTCGAGCTGGTCCCCCCGAAGCACCACCGGACTGGCGGACGTTATGGTGACAAAGGCCTGGTCGACCGCCTCGGTCGAATCAGAGCACGCCAGCAGTCCTGAGAGTGCCGTCAGCCAGACAAACCTGCGACGCATCGGTCTCCGGCATTGCAAAGTGGACAGCATGCTTGAACGCGCTCTGGTAAATCCCGGCAGGTTGTGGCGGACTCCGCGAGCGGGTCCCCTGACACCACCCGGGCGATTACCGGAGGTTCAATGATGAAGCGAGGTTAGAACCGTTGAGGGCTGGAGTCGAGCAAGGCCTGTGCCCGGAAGAGCTCGGGTTATCTGCCGGAGTTTTTGCGCAGCTGGTACTGGCGCTGAATGGGGCGGCTGCCCTTTACGACGATAGTCTCGGTGACCGTGTGGTATCCTCTCTGCTGAAGCCGCAGATAGTGGGTGCCCGGGGAGAGGCGCTTGCCGGTGACCGGGGTCAGACCGACCTTAACGCCATCTACATACAGCATTGCACGCGGGATCGATCGTACCGTGAGCGAGACGTACTTCTTCGCGGGCGCACGGCGGACTTCCGCGTCTGCTGCTACTGCCTCGGATCTCGCCGCCCGCCCTTCCACGGCGGTCTGTAATCTCGGGATTCCCACGAATGCCAGCGCGATCACCGCCAGCACCGTTCCCATCGCCACATAGATCCCGGCACCCTGACCACTGGCCGGGGCGGTGCGGCTGACGGTCTTCGCCGGGGCGCTCACGACGGTGGTGGTTGCTGATGGGATCGAGGCCGCGTGTTCCCCATTTACCCATGACGCGAACTCTTCCATTGTCGGGAATCGAGCGCTCGCATTCTTGGAGAGCGCTCGATCCAGAGCCATCCGCAAGTCAGGGGGCGTCTCAGGTCGCCGCTTCAGAATCGATGGCGGCGCCTCATGGACCTGCTGGTAGAGAATGCTCTGCGCGTCACCCTCGAAGGGATGGGTTCCGGTCAGCGCCCGGTACCCGACAATGCCGAGGGCATACTGGTCCGTGCGGCCATCGACGTCTCGGCCCTTCGCCTGCTCGGGCGACATATAGTGTGGGGTCCCGATGATCGTCCCGGTTCCGGTGATCTGGGTCGTACCCTGCACCGCCTTGGAAATCCCAAAGTCGGTCAGCACGACGCGACCGTCCTCATCCACCATGATGTTGGCCGGCTTTACGTCGCGATGGACGATATGACGTCGGTGGGCATGGCCGAGTGCGAGGGCAGCCTCGCGCAGGACATGGCGGACCTGCGCGATCGGGAGTGGACCCCGGCTCAGCGTCTCTTCCAGCGACTGACCCGAGACGTACTTCATCACGATGTAGACCAGCCCGCCTTCATTCTCCACCCGATGGATGGGAATGATGTTGGGGTGATCCAGTCTGGCGGCGGTTTTTGCTTCCTGCTGAAACCGGGCAACCAGCTGGCGGTCCCGGGTCATCTCCGGAGGAAGAACCTTGATAGCCACTTCGCGCTCCAGCACCAGATCCCGAGCCAGAAACACGGCTGCCATCCCGCCGCGCCCGAGCAGCCGGATGATTTCGTAGCGACCCTCCAGAGCGTGGGCCAGCCGGAAGCGTAGCTGACGATCGGAATCAGGTGGGCAGGTGGAGCAGAAGAGACTGTCCACAGGGAGCGGCGTGTGACACCTGGGACAGTCGTTCACTAATCCCTCGAGGAGGAAAGCCGTGGTAAATCCCGGCATTGTCTGGCGGACTTCACCACCAGATTCTCCATACCGCCGGAAGCTCTCGCCAGAATTGTAGGAGAGATGCGAAGTTAGATCGATTCAGTGGGAGCGTGGGAGCAAGGCCTGTGCCCGTCGAGCCGCCCTAGCGCCACTCCGCCCTTCGAGATACACCGCTCCTCCACCCACATTGCCGATCACGAGGTCGACGTCACCATCGCCATCGAAGTCGCCGCCTGCCGGAGCTGCAAGCGCAGGGAGCTCCCGGAGCGACCTCGATACGCGCGAAAATTTCGGAGCGGTCTTGCTGCCCTCGTTGCGCACCATCAGGATGCCGTTCATATCGGACCCGATCAGGAGATCCAGATCACCGTCGACATCGAAGTCCACCAGTGCTGGAGCACTCCGGCGCCCTGCTTTGATGCCTTCGAACTCGTCACTCACGAGTGAAAAGCGGGGCTGGCTTCGGGTGCCGGTGTTCCGGTACATGTTAAGCCAGCCGGAGGACTCGCCCACGATGAGATCCAGATCGCCGTCAGCGTCGAGGTCACCCAGGGCGGGTACGGTGTTGCTGCCCCGGGTGATCGTCACGAGGGCCGTGTCGACCGCTTGCACTCCGGCAGACGTGAGGCGATACCATGCCAGGCTCGGACCCCAGTCTCCCAGCAGCAGATCGGGTCGTTCGTCTCCGTCCAGGTCCCCCACCGCAGGCGCGTAGTGGAATCGCGGAGGCAGGGCAAGATGCCGACGCAGCTGAAATGCTGCTCGCCTGGATGACCCGACGTTTTCCAGGAGGTAGACTCGAGACGACCGGAGATCGGAAGGATCGAGTTTGTTTGCGAGCAGGAGATCCAGGTCGCCGTCCTGATCGATATCCACTACAGCCGGAATGCTCTCGCTCCCGACGTCGAGTACCGGTAGCAGTCGTCTGCTTCGCACCCTCCATTCCCCAGTCGGACTGCGTTGCATGTAGTACAGGTTGTCGGCGGAGCTGCGAAGCGGGTTGTAGGCACCACCCAACACACCGAGAATCAGCTCCAGCTGCTGTGCGCCCTTTCCCGTCCCGAAGGTCGGAGCGTTGTAGCCTGACGTGAGCACTGGGTTCCCGCGAGGAAATTGGGCCGGCTGACCTCGAAGATTGGGGACTGCGCAGGTGCCTTCGTTCTCGATCAGCAGCAAGCCCGGTTCGAAGAAATCCCCCCAGAACAAATCCAGGTCACCATCACCATCATGATCGGTGAGCGCCATCGTATTCGCCCCGTGCATGCTGGGACCCGGAGCGAAGACTCCGGGCATCATCGGTCCCGGCATGCCCTGCTCTCCGATGATGCGGATGCCTTCGAACTCGCTGGCCACCAGGCGGAAGGTTGGCACGCCGCTGTCACCGGCCGGCTCGGCCTCGTAACGCGCCACGGTGCCGTCGAGCCGGCCAATCAGGAGGTCCGCCTTACGATTGCAGTCAATGTCGCCGAGCTGCGGAATATTCTGGCGATCGGAAAAAATCGGCCGACCATCGGTATCGCGGAGGGTATCGGCTGCGAGAACGAACCTGGGCTGCCCAGTGCCTCGCGAGCCTTCCGTCTCATTCCGGTAGTACTTGATGTAGCTGTATGGCTGCTCGGCCAGCAGGTCGAGATCGCCGTCCTGGTCTACATCGGCAAAGCGATACCATTCTCCGATGTCCAATCCGGCATACTGCGACGTACGAAAGAGAAACCGCGGCACTCCGTTCTGCTCGCCGCTCCGCTCGAACATCGCGACGCTGCCGGTGATCTCCTGTACAAAAAGGTCCAGGTCACCGTCTCCGTCCTCGTCTACCAGCTGAGGACGCGGGGTGTTGAACCCGCCGAGAAAGGCGAGCTCGAGTTGGCGCCCCAGAGAATCAGAGACCCGAAAGGGGAGAATGGACCGGTGAAAGGATATGTCGGCTGCAGGGACCACGACCGGGTGGGTGGCGCTCTGGGAGCTACCGCACCCAACCAATAGCCAGACCAGTGGACTCCAGCGCGGTACTTTCAATGGCACGGGGTAGGCGGCGGAAGCGCGTCTCCCGGCGAGATTGGTGTTCCCATCCCTGCTGCGTAGTTCCCCACTGCAAACGTCGCCAGCGGCGCTCGGGTAGCTGCGCAGAACGCCACGACGGTTCCTGTACCAGTCGGGCTTCCACCCTGATGTTGGTGCGGCCCGCCGAGCTGGTGGCGATTGCTGATGAACACGAACTGGCCGTCTGGCGAGAGTGCGATCCCGTGCGGCTGGGCGAACGCCTGGTGTTGCAGCACCCTGTCCACTGCCCACCGGCGGGTATCGACCACTGCCACTCGGTTGGCACGCAGGCAGGTCACATAGATCCAGCGCCCCTTCCCGGTAAAGGCAGGCTCGAACGGACCATCCGGGAGCGACAGCGTCTTGTGCAACAGAGGAGCAGCGGGATCGGCGAGACTGAAAATCATCAGCTTGTCCGTGAGTTCGGCCGTTACTGCCAGCCAGCGTCCGTCGGGCGAGACCGCCGTCTGCACGAACCCATGTGCCGGACCTGAAACATCAACCAGCTTCACCCGACCGTCCTCCACCCGGACGCTTGCCAGCTGGTTGGTTCCCAGACTCGCGACATACACGTGCTTGCCATCCGGGTGAGCGGCGATGCCGTGGGGCCGGGGAAACAGCAGCTCTACTTCGTCGAGAACCCGCATGTCGGTCCGGCGAACTATTGCCATGCGCGGCGGAGGATTTACCGCACTCATGGACCGACCCACGAACATCAGGTCATCGCTCGGATGCAGCGCCATTAGCCCAGGGACTTCAAGATCGGCACTGCCCAGCACTTTGTTGGACCGATCGAGCTTGACCACTTTCCCGGCACCGATCAGGGTCACGTACCAGCTGCTTCCGTCCGGCTCCACCTGCACATGATGCGGCTTGGCGTTGTCGCCGAACCCGTATCGCCTGAGATCCACCGTCTCCAGCAGCTTGCGCGAGTTGGCGTCGATGATGGAGACGGTGGCATCGTCCTGGTTGGCGACGTAGAGTCGTGTCTGCCCCGCGAGCTGGATTGGGGCGAATACGAGCACCAGCAATGTCACCCTGAGCGTAGCGAACGGGCTGTGGCCTGCTGTTACTAGATTCAGTCTCATGGCACCAGCGTCTGCGGGCGGTACCTAATCATGAACAGTCCTTCCCGCATACTTGTGACCGCTACGACCCCGCTCTTGAAGAAGGGGAAGTTGGTCCAGCTGCCGGCGAACCCAGGAGCGTTCTCTCCAAAAGGTACGGTATCGAAGAAACCGACCTCGACCGGATTGACTGGGTCCTTGATATCGATGACCCTGAGCCCCGCCACATAATTCGACTGGTACATGTAGTTCCCGCGCACGTACAGGTTGTGGTCCGTTGCAGCGGTGGTTCCAAAGAACTCCTTGGCAACAACCGGGTCATCCAGGTCGCTTACATCGAAGACAATGGTTCGGGTCTTGGCCGCGTGGCCGTCCAGCTCATCGAGCTCATCATTCAGATAGAAGTATCGATGGTCCTCGGTGAGCCAGCCCTGGTGGGTGTACGAGACGTTCGGATAACTGGCAACGCTGATCGGCTTGGGGTTCTTCTTATCGGTCACATCGGCGATACCCACCGCGGTCTCCGATGCATTGAAGCAAATCTCCCGGCCGTTGTACTGCTCGTCGGGTCCGTGATAGATCACGCACTGCGACTCGTGGGTATAGCCGGTGCGTGCTCTGCCGGTAGATGGGTCCGCGTAACAGCCAGCGAACTTCGGGCGTGCCGGGTCGCGGATGTCGATCATATGCAGCGCGCCCCCACAGGTCTCCCCGCCCATACTGTTTCCTACCGGATAGGCAAAACCGCTCTTCTCGTTGATGGCGATGGTGTGGGCGCTATGGATTCGATCGTAGTGCGCGGTCTCTTCGAACCGGACCGGCGGATTCTGCACGTTGCGCAATTGGGTGAGGTCGAACACCTGCATGCCATGTGGGCCGGCTCCGTCCGCCACGACGAATGCATGGTTTTTGTAGACTTTGATGCCCCGCCAAATGTTGGACCTGGCTCCCTGGTGGAGCGGTAGATATCCCAGGTACTTGGGGTTGGCCGGATCGGTTACCTCGACGAATGCCGTCCCATCGGTGCGGCCAACCAAAGCGAACTCGCGGTTGGTCACGCTGTCAGTCCAGCCCCACAGATCGTTCAGCAGCACTCCCCGCTTGCCGCCGACCGCGCTAACCGGGAGGAACGAGACAAGATCGGCATCACGGCAATCAAAGGCTTTGGCTTTTCCGCCCTCGCAGCGCGCCTCGCCACCAGTCACGGCAGCGAGCCCCGTGACGGTACTGTCAACCACGCTCCCAGCTGACCGCCAATCATTACCGTCCTTCCGGTAGACGCGAACTGATCCCTCGAAGTAGTCTGCCTGAGGTGCGCCGATTGCGGCCAGCCCCCTTGAGATCGCCACGGTAGCCCCGAATTGGGTGCTGGGGCCGACGCCGGTGGTCTCGAGCTTCTGGGACTCCTTCCAGCTGGAGCCGTCACGGCGAAAGACGTGCACTGCACCAACTCCCTGCTGAGCAAAAGGGGCCCCGATCAGGAGATCCTGCCCATCCCGCGCCAGCGAGCCGCCGAAGAAGGCGGGGTGCTCCGGCGACTCCGCAGCCAGCCGTAGGGGCTTATCCCACTTCGAAGGAGCGGAGCTCCGGAACAGGAAGACCGCTCCGGCCATGCTGTCGCTCCCTGGCCCAGAGACGAACGCCTCATTCCCATTCAGCAGGAGCGCTGCGCCCAAACCTCGCACCTGGCCACCCTCGACGGTGAGGGCAGACTCCCTCGTCCAGGTCTGACCGCTGCGCCGGAACATGATTGCGCGGCCTGCAGCAGCTGAGTCACCGAAGATCGTGCCCGGCGCGCCGACCAGCGCACGATCCCGGTCGAGCGCCAGCGCTGCCCCAAAGCGCTCGCCCTTGTTCGCCTGTGAGCCAACCAGGGTTCCCTGCTCCGTCCAGGTCGAGCCGGAACGCCGAAACACAACTACTCGGCCCTGGTTCTCGGCATGTCCGGGGGAGCCGGCCAGAAGCACGTCTCCCTTGATAGCCACGGCCCGGCCAAGCATGTCGCCCGGCGCCGAAGAGCCCGCGGTGAGCTTGGCCCGCTCGGCCCACCTGCCTGATCCGTCTCGCTCGAACACATAGACCGCGCCACGCTGCTCGGCAGTGCCTGGAGCGCCGACGGCCATCAGGTTCCCGTCTGCTGAGAGCGCCACCCCGAAGCCGTCCTCGATGGACACACCGTCGCCCGTTATGGTCGAGACTTTGGACCATTGGCCGCCAGACCCGCGCCGATATACGTAAACCGCACCAGTATGTGATGGTGGCATCGGGAAGCCGGCCACCACTCCGGGACGTCCGATCAGGAGCTCGTCACCCGACATGGCCAGGGCGCTGCCGAAGCCTACTGCCGGACGGAGGAGGGTAGTCCCGGGGGCGGAGGACTGTGCTTCGAGGCTGGGGGTTTGGAAGAACCAGAACGAGACCAAGACGGCGAGGGGAAGTACAGATCGCATAGGGGTGTCCTGACAAGGGCGGATCGGCAGACCAGGGAATGAAGAATAGGGAGAATGTATAGCGCTCCAGGCCCTACGGCACATCGATGTGGCGGGTTCCACACCGGAGCCCTAAATCGTGAGCCACCACACAGAATCAGACTCGGGAAGATGGAAGACTGACTGTCCTTGCCCTTGTTCGTTCCTCGGGAGGGACAATGAAGCGCCTCCTCATAGTACTTACCAGTCTGGCTGTCCTCTCCTGTTCAGAAGGTCGGGAGCGGCCAGTTGCCTCAAACAACAAAGCGACGGGTCAACCCGACCTGACGCTGCCCGATACACTATCCCGGACGGATAGCTCTACCACGCTGGCCACCCGGAGTGGGGGTTCGGACTCAGTCGAGCGACAGGAAAAGGCTCCGCCGCCCAAGCCTCGGCGTGCTACCCGACCCCGCGCCAGGACGGCCACTGCTCCCAAGCCGGCTAAACCTGTTGCTGACACAGGGGTCCAGGGATATGCGCCGGCCCTCGACACTACGCCACAGCGTGATAGTGTGGCTGCCGCCCAGGACACTGCGGTGGAGAGTACCCGCCTCGCTACAACGAATACTGCAGACTCGGTCTCGACAACGAGTGACAGCGTACCCAGAGAAAGTACTCTGACACCACCAGATACACTGGCTAACCGGAAGACCGATACGATTTCGACACTGGAGACCTCGACGCCGACTGCGACGAGTCCTCCCCTCCCCCCACAGGACAGTGTTCCTACCTCGCCCACTGAGCCTGTGGTTCGCTCGAGCGATACCACTTCAGACACGGCCATCCCCAGACCAGCCCCGGAAATCCGACGCGACACGCTGGCCCGAGCCCCCACGGATACCACTTCGACACCGGAACGGGACACGACCGTTGCGTCCACCAGGACAGTCGACGTGGCCGCTCGAACCCTCCAGGTTGGAACTGAGATTCACGCCTCATTGAATGACTCGATCACCTCGCGGCGTGACACTGCAGGCCAGATCATTTCTGCCCATGTGATGCAGAACGTACGGGGCGTCAATGGACGGACGCTCATCCCCGCGGGCACCCGAGTTCAGTTCACCGTGACCCGAATCCGCCCAGCGCGTTCGAAGAACTCGCAAGGTCGCCTGGCGCTCGAGGTCAATGGCTTTGAGGTTGAGGGAGACCTGCTGCCGGTTCAGGCGGAAGTCCGCCCAGTGCCTCGGGAGCTACGCGGGCGGGGGGTCGGTGGCAGTGAAGTCGCCAAAGTGGGTGGAGGTGCTGCGGCGGGTGCAATCCTGGGCCGAGTCGTTGGCGGGAACACCAGAGGCGCGGTCATTGGCGGTGTGGCAGGTGCAGCTGCTGGAGCAGTACTGGCCGACCAGACCGCAACCCGCGATGTCGTCGTCAAGGCAAAGACCCCGGTGGTTTTCGTCCTGACCGCACCTCTATTGGTAGACCCCTAAGTTGCCGTACCGCGTATCTCAGGCGGGTCGGGGCTCCGAGCCTTCGACCCGCTGTTTCGTACGTTGGACTTTGATCGCGCCCGGCTCGGGCTCGATTCCCTCGCCCTTCCTATCAGCCCATACCTCGGTGAACTCCGCGCCGAGCAGCAGAATCAAAGAGGAGTAGTAGATCCAGAGGAGGAGGACGGCCAGTGATCCAGCCGCGCCATACGCCTCGCCGGGGTTGCTCTGGCCTAGATAGAGCCCGATCAAGAACTTGCCCAACACGAACAGCACTGCCGTGACGACACCCCCGATCCACACGCTCCGCCAGGAGATTCTCGCATCGGGTATGACCTTGAACAGCGCCGCAAAGAGCAGCGCGAAGACCAGCAGCGAAATACCCGTGTTCATGACGTGCAGCAGTGGACCGGAGAGCCCTTGCGGGAGCAGCGTCTCTATCTGCGCGCCCAACCCGGAGAGCGCGGTGCTGATCACCAGCGAGATCATGAGCAAAAAGGCAATGACCAGAATCATGCCGAAAGAAAAAACCCGCTTCAGGAAAAAGCTTTTGATGCCGCCCTGATTAGGGTCGGGCTCCACATTCCAGGCTTTGTTGAGCGTGGCCTGAAGCTGTCCCATGACGCCAGTCGCGCCAAAGATCACGCCCAGTATACCGAGGATCGTCGGCAGGAGACCGCCCTGCGGCCGTTCCGCTTGCTCAATGATCGTTCTTACCTCGCCGCCGGCGTTTGGTCCCATGAGGTTCTCCATCTGAGACTCGATCCCACCGCGAACGTCGTTGGGGTCCATCAGCGACCCGACCAGCAACATGATGAGCACCAGCAGGGCTGGAAGCGAGAAAATGGTGTAGTACGACAGGGCCGCTGCTGCGGCCATGCAGTCATCTTTGAGAAAGTTGTTTATCGTCTGCTTCGCGATTCCGAACATGCCGCCGGTTTCCTTTGCCATCATTCCGCCTCGTTGTGAGCCATCTCGTGCTTCGAGCATGGAGCAACATGAACGCCACCTCCTACCACGGAGGTGAGCCGGGTCACCTGACGGGCTTGCGGGCGGCTGCCCCCGTACCAGCGCCGTTTCAGGGGCAGCGAAGGGGCCTGGGCGGGATATATTCCGGGGATGCCGCTGTCCTCATTTCACCCCGTAGTTGCCCGGTGGTTCCAGCAACGATTTGGTGAACCAACCCCGCCGCAGCTCTCCGGCTGGGAGACGATCAGGTCGGGGCGGCACACCCTCATCGCCGCGCCCACAGGGTCGGGCAAGACGCTGGCGGCCTTCCTCTACTCGCTCGATCAGCTCTTTCGTGAAGGCCTGGAGGCGCCGCTCCCGGACGAGACCCGGGTGGTGTACGTGTCCCCGCTCAAAGCACTGAGCGCGGATATTCACCTCAACCTGGCCGAGCCCCGCCGAGAGATTCGTCGGCTGGCCGAAGAGCTGGGGTGGTCCGCTCCGAGGATAACTGCAGCGATTCGGTCGGGGGACACGCCTGCCGCCGAGCGCGCGGCAATGATCCAAAAGCCACCCCACATCCTGGTCACTACTCCCGAGTCGCTCTACCTCCTGCTGACGGCGCAGCGGAGCCGCGAGATGCTGCGGACGGTTGAGACCGTGATCGTCGACGAAATCCATGCCGTAGTCGAATCTCGGCGCGGAGCTCATCTAGCCCTCACGCTGGAGCGCCTCGACCATGTAGCCCGGCGACCGGTGCAGCGCATTGGCCTCTCAGCAACCGTGAAGCCGATCGAAGAAGTGGGCAAGTGGCTGGTCGGAGGGTATGCGGATGTACTTGAGGGTAATGGTGGCAGGCCGTCCGCCCGTCCGCCTGCCCGCCCGTCCGCCCGAATCATCGACGCCGGCCATCGTCGCGCTCTCGACCTGGCCCTCGAGCTGCCCAAGTCTCCGCTCGAGGCCGTCATGTCTGGCGAGGTGTGGGGCGAGGTATACGACCGGCTGACCGAGCTCATCAAGGCGCACA
>DATADG010000034.1:0-8192 GCA_036258655.1 Gemmatimonadales bacterium
GGCACGGCCACCTGCGTCCAGGGTACACCGTCAGCGGTTTGCGCGCCTTGCTGGAGCCCAGTTTCGTGATCGAGCGCACCGTTACGTACTCCAAGACCTTTTCGGAGCTGGTCGACACCGGGCTTAACGGCGTCTACCTGAAGATGCAGAAACAACGAGTTCCTACGCAGAAGGGCACCGTGGTAACCCAGCAGGATCTGCGCAAGCACAAAAAGCAGTTCGCCCTGCTTTCGGCTCTTTATCCCATTCTCTGGACCGTGGCCAAACTGGACCTGCTCCTGTGGTTTCAGCCAGGTTACAAGCTGATGGTCAAAGCTCGCCGTCGTGGCCCCGTGCCTGGTCGGCTTCGCGCTGGCTGCGATGACTGATCCGGCGGAAGAACTTCCACGACTTCGGAACTTTCCGTGGCTGAAGTTCCCCGGCGGGACTTTCGGGCGCAGTGTTCTCACGCTCGCATCGGGCACCGCGCTTGCGCAACTCGCCGTTGTCCTGTCCGCACCCGTGCTTACGCGGCTCTACACCCCTGCCGAGTTCGGAACGCTCGCCGTGTATTCGTCCGTCCTGTCTGTGCTCCTGGTGGTGGCCTCGCTCCGGTATGAATCAGCCATCCCCCTCCCGGCGGAGGATGATCAGGCAGCTTCCCTGCTTGCGCTGACGCTCGCGGTTCTGGCAGGAATGACAGTAGTCGTCGCGGTGCTGGTATGGCTCTTCGGCGTGAGCGCGGCGAGGGCAGCCAACGTGCCTGAGCTGGGGCTATATCGCGCGCTCATTCCACTCGGCTTCCTGGGCGCCGGTGCGTATCAACTCCTCGCTCTCTGGGCCATCCGTCGGAGCAGATTCCGACCGGTCGCTCGCACGCGGGTGGGCCAGGGAGTAGGGCAGGTAGTCACCCAGGTCACCTTAGGCGCGCTCGGCACCGGCACGCCCGGGCTCCTGCTGGGAGACGTGGTGGGTCGGGTCGCCGGTTCGGGTGCTCTGGCCGTGCAGCTTCTGGGTGAGCGTCCCTTTAGGCGAGTTACCGGCGCGAGTCTGCGCGCGATGGCGTACCGCTATCGCCGCTTCCCGCTGGTTACTACCTGGGCCGGCATTCTGAACATCGGCAGTCTACAGCTTCCCGCAGTCGTATTCTCCGCGGGCTTCGGGGCAGCCGCTGCGGGCCTCTACGCTCTGAGTTTCAAGATGCTGGTTGCGCCCACAATGCTCCTGGGCCAGGCGGTCGGGGACGTGTTCCTGTCGCGAGCGGCTCCATCAGTGCGTGAGCCGGAACGGCTTCGCCAGCTCACCGAGCGAACCGCGATCACGCTCTTTGCCTGTGGGCTGCCGGCATTCGGCAGCGTTGCACTGGGCGGCCCACAGCTCTTTGCTATCATTCTCGGGAATGAATGGGAGACCGCGGGACGCTATGCACAGATCCTCTCTCCCTGGTTCGTTGTTTGGCTGGTGAGTAGTCCATTAAGCAGGCTTCTCAGCGTCCGCGAATGGCAGCTCTCAGCCCTGGCTTTTACCGGGTTTGAGTTCCTGCTCCGCCTGGGGGCACTCCTCATCGGGGTGCACCGAGACTCCCCCCTGCTGGCTGTCGCCCTACTCTCCGCCAGCGGCGTCATCATCTCGGTGGCGTCGATCGTACGATTTATGCGAGCGGGCTTCAGCTCGATAGGTCGGGTCCTCAGTCCTGCGGCACGCCTCCTCGCGCTCGCCGCCTTGTGTCTCCTCCCCGCCGGTATGGCTCTGTACCTGGAGAGCGGGCCCGGGGCCATCGTGGCCGGCGGGGTGGGGGTGGCTACTTACTATATCGTCGTATACCGCGCGATAACCTCGGGCAAACTCTTCGCAGCCGCTGGTGTGTCTTCTGCAGTAAACGCGAAGTGAAGATTGTGTATATCACGCGGCAGCTGCCGTTCGGCCGCGACGAGGCTTTCCTCGTTCCGGAGGTCGAGGCGCTGCTCGCGGAAGGGCACGAGCTGCTTGTAGTTCCCCAGGCATCCAAGCATCCACTGGTCCACGATGATATCCTGGCGGTGCTGGCCCGCACTCGGGTGTTGCCTGGCGGAGGCGGGATCGCCAAGGCCACGCTCTCGCAGGTCAGACGACAGCCTGGCCCGACGCTCAAACAATTTTGGGCGCTACGCCGTACTCGTCCGCGGTGGCGCGCCCTCCTCAACGGACGAGCCGCAGCGCAAGGCATCTGGGTGGGACGGATCGCGCAAAGCTGGGGGGCAGATCACATCCATGCGCATTGGGCCGACCTTACGGCCACCCTGGCCATGCACGCGAGCCTCACCAGCGGAATACCCTGGAGTTTCACCGCGCACCGATTCGACATCGTACGCAATAACCTGCTTACCGAGAAACTCCGCTCAGCCCGCTTCGGACGCTTTATTGCGCATGAGACTCTTGCCCTCGCAGCACGACTGATTCCCTCGAGCGCGATGGCTCGAGCGATCGTTCTTCATATGGGCGTCGCGCTGCCGCCATTGCCGAATGAGCCGGCACCCACACGGGCGACTCCAGTAATCCTCTGCCCGGCACGGCTCGTCCCGGTCAAAGGCCATCGCTTTCTTCTCGAGGCGGCGAGTCTGCTTGTGGCACGGGGGATCGCATTTGAGCTCTGGCTGGCGGGGGACGGTCCCGACAAGCAAGCGATCTTCACACGTATCGAACAGCTCAGTCTTGGAGATCGCGTTCACATGCTCGGGACGGTGCCTCACGCAGAGCTGCTCCGGTACTACCGGGAGCGAAAGGTGGATGGCGTCGTGCTGTCCAGTCTGGACCTCGGCGGCGGGGTCCATGAGGGAATCAGTGTGGGACTGATCGAGGCGATGGCACACGGAATTGCTGCGATCGGGACTCGCACCGGAGGGCTTCCGGAACTGCTGGATGGCGGCGCGGGCATTCTGGTCCCTCCGGCTGATCCTGCAGCGCTGGCTTCGGCGCTGGAGCTGATCCTGACGTCCCCGGCGGAACGTGACCGGCTTGGACGAGCCGGTCGGAAACGGATCGAGGCGAGATTCGACGTCATCCCCATCGTCCGGGAGTTGACCCGTTGGTTCGCGGGAGCGGGGCCGGCAGGCCCTGGAGCATGATGTCTGGAACAAGTCGGCCCGATCTGCCCCCTATCCTGGTGACCGGCGCGACCGGCTTCACTGGCTCACACCTGGTTCGCTCGCTGGTCGCCGATGGCATGCGGGTGCGCGTGCTTGCCCGCTCAGCAACCCGGGCCGTAGCCCGCCTGCCGGCCGATATCGAAGTGGTGGAGGGGGAGATCAGCGATCCCCCTTCGCTCGCCCGGGCACTCGAGGGGGTGAAGCAGGTTTATCACTTGGCGGCTGCCTACAGGGAGGCACGCCACAAGGAGGAGTATTACTGGACGGTGAACTTTGAGGGGACGCGTGCCATGCTCGACGCGGCACGGGCCGCTGGTGTTCGGCGCTTCGTTCACTGCAGTACCGTGGGTGTGCTGAGTCACATCGCCAATCCGCCTGCTGACGAGCGGCAGCCGCACAACCCTGCCGACGTATACCAGCGCACCAAGAGTGAGGCGGAGAAACTTGCTCTTGCCCGACATGAGCCGGCCGGCATGACGGTGGCAGTGGCTCGCCCGACGGCTATCTATGGTCCTGGCGACACTCGACTCCTCAAGCTGTTTCGGTCTATTGCCACCCGCCGATTCATAATGCTTGGCTCGGGCGAGATCTACTATCACATGGTCTACGTCAGTGATTTGATATCGGGGCTGCGGCTCCTCGGGGAACACCCCCGAGCGGCAGGTGAGGTGTTTACATTGGGTGGAGAGGGATACTTTCAACTCAGGGCGATCGTAGACCTGATAGCCAGACTCCTCGAAGTGTCCCCACCCCGCCAGCGGCTGCCGGCTTGGCCTTTTCAGCTCGCCGGGTCGGTTTGCGAGCGAATCTGCGTTCCTTTCGGCATCGAACCGCCGATTTATCGGCGGCGAGTGGATTTCTTTACCAAGAGCCGAGCTTTCTCCATCCAAAAAGCCAAACAAATGCTCGGCTATGCACCCGCTGTCGACCTCGAATCGGGATTCCGCCGCACCATAGACTGGTATCGGGCCAATGGACTGCTACCGCCCGCCCGCTCCTGATCCAGCATTCACCCTGGTGACCCCGTCAGACCGGCCCAAAGAGGATGCCGATGTCGAGACCGCTTCTGAGGCATACGCGGCCCGCTTCGCAGGCGACGTCGGTCGCTGGTTCCTGGAGCGACAAGCTCGGGACACCCTCCAACTCTTGGAGCACCTGGATCCAGGAGCCAAGGTCCTTGATGTAGGAGGCGGTCACGCCCAACTCGCTCCCGCCCTGCTTGGGGCCGGGTACCGGGTCACGGTCGCTGGTAGTCATCGCTCGGCTGGAGCACGCCTCTCGCAGTGGGTCGAGCGGGGGCAGTGTCACTTCGAAGTGGCTGACTTTCACGCTCTGCCGCATCGTGATCGCAGCTTTGTTGCCGTGCTGTGCTTTCGTCTCCTGACGCACAGTGTCCAGTGGACCGGTTTGATCCGCGAATTGTGTCGAGTGGCCCAGGACTTGGTGGTGGTGGAGTATCCTTCGATCCGGAGTGTCAATGTGGTGTCGGACCACTTCTTTGCGCTCAAGCGACGGATCGAGGGGAATACCCGACCATACACCGTTTTCTCCCCTGGCGAGATTCGGCGGGCTTTCGAGCAGCAGCGCTTTCATGTTGTTGCCCAGCACCCCCAGTTTCTCTTTCCCATGGTGCTCCACCGATGGGCTGGCACGAGCAGGCTGAGTCGCCTCATCGAGGCACCGGGTCGCTACCTCGGCCTCACGCGATGGCTAGGGTCGCCGATCATTGCCCGGGCCGATCGCCGCAACGTGTGATCCGAGGCCGGCGGGAACTTTCCTGTGCAGTACCCGACATGACGGCACGCCGGTGACAGGTGGTCGCTGGCGCATCGGGCTCATGCTCCGGGCCGTCGACGACCTCGACGGACAAGGGATCTACATTCGCAAGCTGTTGGAGGCCTTGTTCGAGCTCGATCCCGAAAATCAGTACGTCGCATACTACAATCATTCCTCACAGTCGGGGCGTTACCGAGACCGGCCCAATGTCCGTGAGGTGGTCCTCTCCGGGGCCGGCAAATTGCTCTGGGACCAGGTCCTGATCCCACTTGCAGCCAAACGGGATCGTCTGGACGTCCTATTTCACCACAAGTTCAGCATTCCGCTGATTTCGCCCTGCCCTACCATCGTGCAACAACGCGGCGCCGAATACTGGATGCACCCGGAGTTTTACGTTGGTGCGGCAGGTAAACTGGATCAGCTGTACAACCGCCTCATGATCCCGTTGTACTGCAAAGCTGCTGCACGGGTGCTCACCAATTCCGATCAGCTGGGCGAGGAGCTGGTGCGCTACGTTGGCGTACCGAGGTCCAAGCTGCAGACGGTATATGCGGCAGCGGACGAGAGCTTTCACCCGATAACTGATGCCGCAACACAGGCACGAGTCCGGAAACGATATGGACTCCCGGGGTCCCCTTTTCTACTCATGGTCGTAAAAGGCCATCAAGTCATGGCCCAGGCCAGAGGAAAAGCATTGACGCCCAGAAAAAACGTGGCGCTGGCACTTGAATCGTATGGCCGTCTGTGTCGTCGGGTGTACGGCACTGGAGGACGGCCCGTACCACCGCTGGTGGTGCTCGGGTTAGGTATCGCAGAGAGACTCGGTCCGGAGGCTCTGCCGGAGGACATCCCGTCCACGGCCGTGCACACGCCGGGATTCGTCGATTTTCAAGACATGCCGGCGATGTATTCGATGGCACGGGCTCTGGTATTTCCGTCCCGTTATGAGAGCTTCGGTATTCCCATTGTCGAGGCGATGGCGTGCGGGTGTCCCGTGCTGACCTCCACCACCTCGGCGTGTCCGGAAGTCGCCGGAGACGCTGCGATCTTGGTGGATCCGGATGACATCGACGGGCTCTCGCTGGCAATGGAGCGGCTCAGCTTCGACGACTCGCTGGTTGCCCGGCTGCGCCAGCTTGGGTTTCGCCGCGCCGCCTCATTCTCGTGGCGTAAAAGTGCGCGCACGCTGCTCACTGAGCTCGAGAAAGCAGCCGAGGCCGGACGGCGGGGCCGCTCCTCTGGCTGACTCAGTTGACGGAATCCGATCAGGTGCCGAATGCGATCCTTGGGCAAAGAACCCTGATCGCGTGTAGGACAGTGCACACGATGCAGCCTAGCTTCCGCCAATGTTGCTACCTGAAATTTGACCCCCCCTCGACTCTGCCCGGGTGCAGCTGACTCGTGCGCTCCCGGATTGGTGGGTTTCTTGTAATCACGGGCCTCCTGGCCATTGCCGCTCTGACGCTCGTTCCCATTCCCGAGCAGTCGTCTGCAGCTCAGGAGACCCCGCTCTGGTGCCTCGTCTGCGGCGACTATGGTGGGGTGGATGTCATAAACAACGTGCTGTTGTTCGTCCCCTTTGGCGCCGGGCTCTGGCTGTGGGGGAGGAGCTTCCGCTCGGTCCTGGTGGTTGGAGCCCTCCTATCTCTGGCGATTGAATCGCTTCAACTCCTGATCATTGCCGGACGCGATGCCAGTCTCAGTGACCTCCTGACCAATACCCTGGGAAGTTGGGTGGGGGCGCGAGTAGCCAGTCACCGGGAAGGTTTCCTGCGACCGGCGACCTCGCAGGCATTACGTCTGGCTCTGGGAGGAGGTCTTGCTTGGATTGCAGTTCAATCCGCGTCTGCCGTGTTGCTGCGGCCGTGGGTCCCGGAATCGGCGATGTATGGAGCGTGGGGGCGTGACATTCCTGGTCGTGACCGGTTCGATGGCAGGGTCACGGCAGCGTCTGTGGCCGGTATAGTCATTCCCCCATCAGGTACGACACTGGGTCAGGAGCTCGCGAGCCGGCTCCGGCACGGGCAGGTTCGTCTCGAGGTTGAACTGGTCACTGGAGAGAACCGGTCATCGTGGTCGCCGGTGCTCGAGGTCCGCGACCGCACCCGTACGGTGCTTGCATTGCAGGCGGTGGGGCGTGACCTGGTGTTTGAGCCGGCTGCTCGGTCACACCTTCTTCGTTTGCGCCGCCCCGCAATCCGGATGAGACGAGCGCTCCCCGCACAACCAGGCACTCCCGTCCAGATCACCGCTGGACGTCGAGCGGACACGTTGTGGGGGGTCTGGAATGGGGCCGGGCGGATCGGCCAGTCCGTTCAGGGGCTGAGTCCCAGTTTCGGGTGGAGTCTAGTGACACCGGTCCAATACGCCTTTGGCAGAGGAGTTCGGCTCATCACCGGAGCTTGGCTGGCTCTTTGGTTGGTACCCTTCGGTTACTGGTCCGCCGGTGCGTCGGAGGGCCGTTTACGCGGGATGTGGCTGCCCGGCCTTCTGCTGGTGTCCGGCCTGGCCCTGATTGCTGGACTCCTGGGCTATCCGGCGTCACACTGGTCTGAGTGGCTCGCCGGCCTCGTCGGGCTCGGGCTCGGATGGGCTGCCTGGCGGCGCGCGGCTTACATTGGACGAAGATGCGACTCTCCTTCCACCAGCGAATCTTACTGACGCTGATCTGCTTGGGAGCGATTCCTACTGCGCTCGCCATCCTGGGCTGGGGCCTCACCATACGATCGACCACTCGCGCACCCGGTGCCCGGGAAGCCCTCGAACAAGTCGCCAGCTCCGGCAGAGATCTGCTACACACCATCGATTCAACCAGGCTCAGCACCGAAGAACGACGGGCGCTGAGCGACCATGCCTCGAAGCTGAATACAGCCATCACCCAGGTTCAACGCGCCGACACATTCAGCCGGTACTACTACGCCGGGCTCGGACTTCTCATCCTCCTCGTCGGCGCCGCCTTCATTTATGCATCAATCCGATTCGGCGGTCACCTCTCGCGCCAGCTGAGTCGACCAATCGAGGAGCTGATCGGGTGGACCGGCAACATTCGCCGGATGGAACCGCTTCCGCCGGACCAGCCCCGCCGGGGTGCCCCGGAGTTTGCTGCCCTCCGCACAGCGCTGCGGGAAATGGCCGGTGCTCTCGAGCGCGGCCGCGCGCAAGAGTTGGAAGCCGAGCGGCTCCGGGCCTTCCGTGAAACCGCGCGCCGGGTGGCGCACGAGATGAGAAACCCGCTGACACCCATGCGTCTCGCGGTTGCGCAGTTATCCCGCAGTGCCGGAGCGGAGCACCGTGACACGATCGAGGTGCTTG
>DATADG010000035.1:0-8708 GCA_036258655.1 Gemmatimonadales bacterium
CCGATCTCTCGCGCAGCACGATCTTGCGACAGCGCCGAAGCAGCAGGCCAAGGTCGCCGCTGATCAGAATTCTGGACCGTCGGCCTGGAGCTGTGAGACGGAGCCAGAGCTCACGGGGACCATCGCGCAGCCAGACTCCCACGCTACAGTGCACATGGGTGAGAGCAAGGAGTTGTTGAATCGGAAAGTCGAGGGATAAGGGAAGTGGTGGACCCGTAAACATCAGTTACGGTGGCCACGAGCTCGACCAGATTAATCATCCTGGCGCCGCACGCGGCGCCTGTTTCACGCGGGGTAAGCGGATAAGAGCCGTTTGCGTGACGCGAGATACTCATCCCTGCTCTTCCGGACCGCATCGACCAGCGGAGCCGAGTCAAATCGTACCGGGTCTGTGGCAGGAAGGCCGGTCTCTAGCATCGCGCTTTGACAAGCCCGGCGGGCCGCATCATCGCTCAGGTCGTAGGTGTTGAGCGATATGCCGATGACCCTCGTAGGATGCACCGCCGATGCGATAGTCTCGTAAAGGTGGATGTATTCCGACAACGGAGGAATCTTGAGCCAGGCAGCCGGCCGGTAGTCGCCGATGTACTCCCGGCTGGATTGGTGACACAGAATCAACCCGTCGGGACAGGAGCCGTGCAGAAGGCCGAGCGTCACGGCGGAGTAACCCGGGTGATTGATACTGCCCTGCCCCTCCACCAGCACGATGTCGGCGTTTTCGCTCCCTTGCAGCACCAGGCGCTCGGCGGCACCGGCCACAAAGTCGGCAATCACCGCATCGACCGCGATCCCCCAACCCTCGATCATGATGCCGGTTTGTCCCGTCGCTACGAACCGGGTGCGGAGCCCAGCGGCATTGAGTTCTTTTGCCAGCTGAAGCTGCGCCGTCATCTTGCCCACATTGCAGTCGGTGCCTACGGTGAGCACGACGTAGGGCTCTACTGATTTGGCTGCACCCGATGCAACCGGGAGATCAGCCGGTGGACGGCGAAGGTCGAAAATTTTCCGCTTGCCCGCCTTGGCTTTGGCAGACAGCACGGGGTCGTCACTCAGGAAGGTGTGAAGCCCGTTCCAGAGATCACACCCGGCATCCAATGCCCGGGCCAGCCAGCTCCGCCACTCGTCCGGGAGCCGCCCACCCTGCGGAGCGATGCCGACCAGCACCGCGTTGGGACGGAGCGCCAGGCCATCCTCGATCGATCCAACCACCGGTATGTCGCCGCCAAAGCCGAGCACCTGCTGCACGGTCTTCCCGGCCTGCTTCCGATCCAGCACCCCTACCGTGCGCTCCGGCAGGTAGCGAATGACCGAGTTGGCAGTCTTCGACGTCATTGGTCCGAAGTCGCCATCAGCCAGAATGAAGAAACGCGGTGGTGCCATGTTCTGTGCGGGTGCCATGTTCTATGGAATAGCCGGCTGAGAGGGCAAGGCGGCCTGGGCAGTGACGGTTGGCTCCGCCTCGGCGGGGATCACGCCGCTGGGTTTGAGCTCACTGATTGGATCGCCGTAGACCTCACCCAGGAGTATGTGCCGGACCAGGACCATGACGAAGGCCAGAATTGGCACCGCCACAATGAGCCCGACGAGCCCAAAGAGCTTTCCGATCAGCAGCACCCCCGCGATGGTGATGACTGGTGGCAGGTTCACCTTCCGCTCCATCACGACCGGCGCCACGAAGTTGGCTTCGACCAGGTGGACGACGATGCCCAGCGCGGTCACCGCCACCGCCTTCGGCAGTCCGGCGACACCGAGAGCAAAGAGCGCTGGAATCAGAGTGGAGAAGAGCGTTCCAAAGAATGGGACGATGGCGGCTACGCCGGCAAATATTCCGAAGGCGAGAAAGTACGGGAGCCCCAGCGCCCAGAGTCCCAGCGTTGTGAGCACCGCCAGGACGACCATGGCGATGATCTGTCCCACGACCCACGAATGGAGCGTAAGCTTCAGATCGGTGAGGATGACGCGAGCGAGCGGGCGGCGGGCCGGCGGAACCAAAGCGACGAGTCCTTCGACATACACGGCCGGATTCCTGGTAAGGTAGACCGCCATGACGACCACGCTCACCATAATGATGAGGAGCTCGAGCCCTCCCTTGAGATACGGGACCAGAGCCCCCCGGAGGAAGCTCAACATCTCGCTCAGAGAAGTCGCCAGGAGTCCCGGCGTACCACTGTCTCCGGAAAACCCGCGGCGCAGCAGGGGAACGTTCCGGAACAAACGATTGAGAGTTTGGTCGAGGTCGCTGAGATACCTGGGAAGATTGGCGATGAGGTCCTGGACCTGCCCGGTGACAGCAGGCGCGATCAGGAGCACAACGCCGACGATCGCGCCAAGGCTCAGGACCAGTCCGGTCGCAAGCCCCACCCCCGGCGGCATGCCGGTCTGTCGTTGGAGAAAGCTGGAAACGGAATCGAGATAGACGGCCAGAATAATGGCCAGGAACAGCACCAGCAGCACATCGACCGTGTAGACCAGCAGGGCAACGATCAGTACTGCTACGAAGACCCATGCTAATGGAATGCCCCGCCGCCGTTCGCCCTCACCAGAAGCGATCAACGCGACTTCCCCTCGTCCTCCTCGATCAGTTCGGCGTCACGGACCTCCCCGCCGGTGCCGAGCTGTTTGGATCCCGCCGAACGTCCTGGCCCGAGGATACCCATCTTTGCCTTGAGTTCGAGCAGCTGCTGATCGGAGCTGCCCTTGTATTCCAGGGCTTCGAACTGACGCGCCAGATGGTCACCGGAGAACTCCTCGTTGAGCTCGGCCGCAGCCAGTGCTTTGCGCTCAGTGGCTTCGATCTTTTCGGCCATCCGTTCGAACGACTCGAATGCGCTCTTATCCGCCAGCCCTGACATGGTCTCCTGAATGCGCTGCTGAGCTTCTGCCCGCTTCGACCGCGCCACCAGGATGTTCTTCTTGCGCTTGGCCTCCTCGATCTTGTCATTGAGCTGCCGCAAAGAAAGCTTGAGTTGCTCGGTCTCGGCCTTGTGACGGAGCCAGGTCTCATGCAGCTGCTGCGCACCCTGCAGCTGCTCGTTGTAGCGGCCCAGAGCCTGCTTGGCCAGATCGTCGCGTCCTTCCTGCACTGCGATCATAGCGCGACGCTCCCAGTCCTCGGCCTGCTTCTTCATGGCATCGGCATCGGACTGGAGCTTTCGTTCATCCGCTATGGCTGAGGCGACCTGTTGCTTGGCCTTGGCCAGCTGAGTCTTCATGTCGAGAATCAGCTGATTCAGCATCTTCTCCGGGTTTTCCGCCCGGGAGATGAGATCGTTGATGTTCGACCGGAGCATGGCGGACAGACGGTCAAAGATTCCCATGGGCGTCACCTTTCCCGGTAAGGAGCGAGCGCCCCGAGGTGGGAGGCCAGGGCCAGCGTAATAGAGTCGAAGCTCGCCTCGAACTCGCTGTAGTCCAGGTCTTCCAGCTCGAGCGTATCGGTAAGGACCACGTGATCGCCCTCCAGTCCGTACGACCCATGGACCAGCTCCCGCGCGTTGTACTCCAACAGTTGCCGGAACAGCTCGCCCCTACGCGGCTCGCTGGCCGGAAGCTCCATCACCCGTACTCTGAGGATCACCACCGGCGGCGCGTAGTGGACGACAACCTCGGCATCGTCCGGCGTCCGAGCCACCCACAGATTTGGCTCGATTTCCTTGACGATCAGACTGCCCCCTTCCAATCGGTCGAGGAACGACTGAATGTCTTCTCGGGTGATCATTGCTGCGCTCCCCTGGGCAACTGGTTCGCCGGTGCATCATGGGTAAGGAGCCGCTCGGCGAAATCTAGCCTCTCCTCCACTTCGGCCAATCGGTCGCGAAGATCGTCCATCTCAGCGGAGATTCGTCCGCCGAGGTCCTCCATTGCAGCGTGGGCATTCCGCCGACCCGCCAGCCGGTGCGCGAGCGCCGAGCCGATCGGGCCAAAGAAGAGACCGACCGCCGCAGCGCCGATCGCGAGAAACATGGCGATCTCGCCAGGCGGACTCACCGGCCGCTCCCCTCAGTGGGGGCGCCCACCCGTACCTGTGGCGGGGCCTGAGCCAGCAGCCGCTCAGTGAAGTCTACCCGCTCCTCCAGCTCTTCAATGCGTTGGTGCAGCGCCTCCACCTCATTCACTCTGGCCTGTAGCTGCTCCACCTCCGCGCGGAGGGCAGGATCGCCGGTCTTCCCTTCCAGCCGGCGCGCCAGAGCACGCATGAGCGGCCACAAGATGATGACCGCTGCTGTGAGAGCGGCGAGCACAATGAGCAACGCGATCGGAGGTCCCGGGTCGTTCATGAAGATCAGGTTGGGATCGAACGGATGGGCCGGGGGTGTGGGTGGAACCGGTGGGGTCGGAGTCTGAATCATCGGGCAGCCTCTCCCCTTTTCAGCTCGCCGCGCTCCGAGCCACTCAGCAGGATGCGCTCAGCAAAGTCCACTCGCTCTTGCAGCTCAGCAACTTCCTGACGCAGGGCGTCGATTTCGGCCACCAGCTCGGGGTCGTGCGCGGGAGGGGCATGGGCTCTCAGCCGATCCGCGAGTGCACGACCCACCGGACTAATGGAAAGGAGAAACAGCGTCCCCCCTCCGAATAAGAATGTGATGGCCAGTATATCTTCCATCTGCTTTCCCTTGCCCGAGAGGCGCGAGACTGTCGACCCAGACCTACGGGGCGCCGGCCCTGGTTGTTTCAGAGCGAAACAATCATCTTGTAGGGCAGGATAGGGAAGGTGCTACACCAGCTCCACCGCCTGAATGGCGGCCAGGGAAACGGCGATCTCAGTTTCGTCGTCACCTGCGGGCCTGAGATACACCTCGTGGGCAGTGATGTGCGTGTCTAGGCTCAGGGGTACTCCCACCACTTCCGTCTGAGCTCTGGTGGTGATGCGAACCAGCTGGTCGTGGCCCCCGGCATACCCCAGCAGGGCGACGATGTCCTCGTAGGTCATCTGGACTCCCCTGTCAGTGGAACCCATAATCTAGACTTCGTCCTCGGGCGCCGCCATGCGGACGATTTGCACCGGAAACGTGCTCCGTTCAGGAGAAATCATGCAACGATCGCTCATGGTAGCCGTTCTCAGTCTGCTTCCCTGCTGGACGGTTGCTGGTTCGGCTCAGCAGCTGACTCCGCCCGGCGCCTCCCTTTCTGCCGCCCATGTTGTGATTACGGGGACCGTCGGAAAGAAGAAGCTCCAGGCCAGCGGGCCGGGGACCTGCCGCCATGCCCCCGAAGCCTCGTTACGCGGCGCCTCCGCGTCCATGTGGATGGTTCAGTTCCAGGGGTCTCGCGACGCCGGTGTCGGTCCGCTGAACCTGACGCTCTGGCGATTCAAAGACGGGAGTCCCGATCGACTGTCGTTAGCACTGGAGAGCGGGTCCGGATCTCACCGGATTGACACCAGCAACTCGGAAGAGAAGAAGGGTGAGGCGACCGTCACAATCCTCCCTAACGGTCCGGGGGGGAGGCTGGAACTCACCGGCAAGAACGCCGGCGGGAAAGCGCTTCAGCTCACGATCGATTGTCCCGCGTTCACCGGCTTCCAGGCCGAAGGTGGCTGAGCGGAGCCAGAGCAAGAACACCGCGCCAGTAGTCACCCACCAGCCGAGGCTCGTTCCATTTCCACCGGCGTCTCACGGCTGCCCTTGAGGTGCTGGTCGAGATACCGTGTGATCAATCCGAACAGATGCTGTTGGGTATTCCGGCCCTGGCAGATGCAATGCGTGCGGTTGGGATACTCCATCATGGTGAACTGCTTGTTGGCCGCGACCAACGCGTTAATCAGTACTTCGGTATTCTGATAATGGACATTGTCGTCGCCGCTTCCATGCACCAGGAGCAGATTGCCCCGCAATCCGTTTACGTAGGTTAATGGTGAGCCTCGGTCGTACCCCGCCTTGTTCTCGTCAGGCAGCCCATTGAATCGCTCGGTATACACATTGTCGTACAGGGACCAGTGCGTCACTGGCGATACAGCGACTGCGGTTCGATACAGGTTGGGGAAGCGGAACAAGCCATTCAAACTCATAAACCCACCGTAACTCCAGCCCCATATCCCTACCCGGCCCGCATCGACATACGGCCGTTTGGCCAGCGTTCGTGCGGCAGTGGCCTGGTCTCGGCTTTCGATCTCCCCCAGCTGACCGTATACCGCCTTTCGCCAGCCGCGCCCCAGCGGTGCCGGCGTTCCGTGGTTGTCGACGCTCGCCACGAGGTAGCCGCGCTGAGTAAGCATCAGATGCCACAGATAGTAGCCACCCCATGCATCCTTGACCGTGGAGGAACCAGGGCCGCCGTAGACATGAAACAACAGGGGGTACTTTCGGGTCGAGTCGAAGTCGGCCGGCTTCATGAGATACGCCGGCATCTTGCTCCCATCATCCGCCGTAATATCAAAGAACTCGAACCGTCCTTGCCGGAGAGTGGTCACTCGGCGGCGCAATGCCTCGTTGTTCACCAGCGTGCGGATCACGCCGTGACTCGGAAGGCGCACCAGTCTGATCACGGGCGGATTGCCGAAGCTCGAGTACGTCTCCAGGGCGTACCGGAAGTTCGGCGCACGGTCGTACTCGTGAGTGCCAGGTTCATTGGTTGGAGACAGGCGCTCCGGTTTGCCTTTGCCGTCCAATCGGCTCCGAAACAGGTAGCGCTGGCTGGGATTATCAGGGGACGCGATGAAGTACAGCCAGCCGCTGTCCTCGTCTGCGCCAACGACCTTGGAGACGTCGTAGTTGCCGCGGGTGACCAGGCGAACAGACTTTCCGTCGCGCGATATCACATACACGTGATTCCAGCCATCGCGCTCGCTGACCCAGGTAAAGCTCTTGCCCTTCTCCAGCCAGACGAGATCGTCCACGAGGTCCACCCAGGTGCTGTCCCGTTCGGTCAGAATGGTGCGCACCCTCCCGGTGCGGGCGTCACCCAGGAACACCTGGTTGGTGTTTTGCAGGCGGTTGAGCCGCTGGAGCACCAGCTCGCTGGAGTTAGCTGCCCAATCCATGCGGGCGATGTAGTGGTTGCGCGGGTCGCCCGGAATCTCGAGCCACCGGGTGGGCCCTCCGGCCGCGCTCACCACTCCCACACGGGCGGCGGAGTTGGCCTCACCTGCCTTGGGATACTGCACTTCGATGACTCGCGAATAGAGACTGTCTGTGTTGTTGATGAGGGCAAAATCCTTCACCTGGTCCGCGTTCAGCTGCCAGTAGGCGATGCTCCGGCTGTCCGGGCTCCAGCGCCAGCCGTCGGCGTAGTAGTTCATTAACTCTTCTTCGTACACCCAGTCGAAGGTGCCGTTGATCATGGTGCGGGAGCCATCGGTCGTGAGCGCCGTTATCGTGCCGCTGGCCAGGTCTTCCACATACAGGTTGTTCTCCCGCACGTAGCCCACCCGCTTTCCATCCGGTGAGAACTTCGCAAACATCAGTGTAGATGGCTTGGCCTCCTTGCCTCCCAACTGCCGCAGGCGGCCGGTTGGACGCTCCAGGATCCAGTAATCGCCTCGGGTATTCAGCCGCCACACCGGCTTGGTATTGGTGAAGATCAGCAGCATGGTGGTGTCGGGAGACCAGGCATATTCCTCCACTCGGAGCGGCACGCTGTCTCCCTGTGGGATGAACTGGCGCGCCGCCAGGAGCACCTGGCGGGAGCCGGTCGTGGTGCCGTAGCGGACCAAATTCTGTCCGTTTTCCGTGTCTTCCAGAGTGGTGTACGACGAGCCGTCACCCAGCCACCGGGCGGGTCCGAACGGCTGGCTCCTGAACTCGGAAGAGCCGTAGATCCGTTGAATGCTGAGGAGACTGGAATCGGCCTGCTGGGCCTCAAGCGGTGCAACAACGATCAAGAAGCAGGACAGCAGAATGGCGGAGGCAAGACGAATCACGAGGGACGATCCTGAAGAAGTGTTGGGTGGCGATCTGTTCGCGGCATTGCCCCGGGATCGCATCGGGAGTTATCCCTTCACCAGAATGCCAGGCAGGGATTATACACTGAAGAAGTGAGAGTCACATGTTGATATTGAGTTCCTTGAAGCACCGACTGATCGCTGTTGCACTGCTGGCCGGGCTGTTCGGTGCCTGTTCGAACGAGACGGACCGCCCCCAGCGAACGGAGACCGGGACGTCGATCCCGTCGAGCAGCATCAGCGAAACCACGGCCAGCCGCGTGGACAGTCCTGCCGCGCTGGCGGCGGAAAGTGTCGCGGCTACACCATCCGAGACTCCACGGGCGAGACGGGTACGGCCTTCGGTGGATCCAGGCCGGAAGACGACGCCGCCCAGCCCAAGATCCGGGGAAAGCCTGAGCGTGCCGAAGCCAACAGGAGCAGCAGCAGCGACGTCCGCTGCTCCGGCCTCATCCCCTCAGGGCAAGTGGCTCAGCTACGACGCAAAGACGAACACCGTCACATTCGAGCTGATCGGCGGTCCGACCGGCTTCCAATTCAACGGCTATTCCAGCGGGGGCGCCACACTGGTCCTGCCCTCGAATGCCAACGTTGTGATGCCGTTCATCAACAAGGACGGTACGCCCCACAGTGCTGAAATCATTTCGGGAGACGGTCCGCTGCCCAACGCAGCGGTCGATGCCGCCATTCCGCGAGCCTACACCAATCAACTACTCCAGGGTCTGCCCCAGGAAGGCACCGACACAATGCGCTATCCGGTGCCGGACAAGGGTAGCTACAGAATCTTCTGTGGTGTGCCGGGGCATGGGTTGTCAGGGATGTGGATCTG
>DATADG010000036.1:0-4067 GCA_036258655.1 Gemmatimonadales bacterium
CCGCCAGCTCGGGATATCTCAGGGCAGGTGTCGCCGCTCAGGTCCGGCGTGACGACACCCTCCGGGTAGGCTCGACCACGGCGTTCCCCAAGGAAGTTACCGGCTCACTCGGGCCGTATCTGATCTGGAATCGAGCCAGATTCCTCGTCGCCAGGGGCTATCAGGGGTTTGCGCGGGAGGAGGACGTGGACATCGGTACCACTATACGCGTCGGGCTTCAGCTGGCTCCGAAGCTGTTCGGGTATGCCAGGAACGGCGTAGGGCCGGAGGTTAGCGGACGGGTGGGTGCCCGCCTGCCGGCCGGCTTTGCCTACTTCGACGCGCTGACAAACGGGCTCATAACCGGGGCAGGTCTCGATTCCGGCTCGGTCCAGCTTGCCGGCACCGCCGTGCTCCAGCCGGGGGCTCGACACGTGGCGGTTTTCCACCTGGAGGGCGGCTGGCTCGAGGATCCAGTGCCGGGAGAGGAGTTCGATCTGGGACTGGGAAGCGGGCCGAGGGCGTTCGGCAGCCATGCCTTTACCGGTGACCGCTCGTTCTTTGCAACCGCCGAATACCGTTACACAATTGCCGATGATCTGGCCGGTCTTATGGGTCTTGGGATAGCGGGCTTCGTTGATTATGGAGGCGCCTGGTACTCTGGCTCACGCCGCCGGACCGGTTGGGATGCCGGTGTGGGGCTGCGGATCGGCGCCAGCCGGTCGACCGACACGCCGGCCCTTCGGTTCGACCTGGCACACCGATTCGCCAATGACGTAGAGAATGCAGGATGGGTGACCACCGTGGGGAAAGGATTTGCGTTTACCGGATCACTTCGGGGGTCGAACTAGGGGTGAAGCGGGGAGCGGGAAAGAAGAACGCGGGAAGTCAAGGCTGCAGGAAGCTTAGTGGCGGACCAGAAGAGAGGGCGACTTGAGATGGCGACGCGAGTCAAGGAGGGCAGATCGGCGGATAGCCTGATCGCCATGCTCCTCGAGATCACCGACCAGGCCTTCAACCACAAGAGCTGGCATGGTACCACGCTGCGAGGCTCACTCCGGGGACTGACGGCGGAGGAGGCACTCTGGAGGCCAGGCCCGGACCGGCATAACATCTGGGAGCTTACCCTCCACACAGCCTACTGGAAGTATGCAGTACGCCGGCGCCTGGCCGGCGAAGCCGTGGGCTCCTTCGATCGAAAGCCGAGCAACTGGCCCGAAGTCCCGGACCCTGCTGACGCCAGTGCCTGGAAACGGGACGTCGCGTTCCTCGAAAGTGAACATCGCAAGCTGCGTGACGTCATTGCGTCGCTTCGCCCTGCAGATCTCAATCTCCGCTCACCCCGTGGCGTGTGGACGTATGCCGAGGAGATCCACGGCATTGCCGCCCACGATCTGTATCACACCGGACAGATTCAGCTCATCAAGCGGCTGATGCCGTAACTACGAGTGAAGAGTCAGTCCTAAGCGACTGCTCGGCTGCGGTATCGGTTCGGAGGTAGCGGATCAGCAGGAAAGCCAGAACGACGACCGCGATAATCAGAAGCAGTAACGCCAGCACCGTAATGCCGCGCCGGCCGGTTCGAGAAAAGAAAGAATGCTGCACTGAGCTCCACCGGTGATGAGTTGTGCCCATTGTATGCGCCCCGAATGCGGATGACCAGTCGTAGCCTTCCTCGCGAGTGATGAAGCGCGCCATTCGTCCGGCCGAGCCGGAGCAGGCGACAGCCGAGGCTCCCCGGCTACTTACGGTGGCCCTCACCATAGGACTGCTGGCAGCCGCCCTCGCGCTGCTGGTGTTCTCCTGGCTGGGACGAGAGATCTCCACGGGAGTTACGCCCGCAGCCGACCAGGACCTTCGTGAAGCCGTTCGTGACTACGCCTCGCCCTGGCTCACTCAGCTGATGATCGCGGTCAGCCGGTACGGCGGACCTTCCTGGCTGGTGCCGATCGGCATCGTCCTCGCCCTCGGATTCTTCGTCAGGAGATGGCCCCGAGGTGCTGTCCTGGTGCTCGTAACCATGGCTGGTGCGGGACTGCTCAACTGGCTGCTCAAGCAGACATTTGCACGGGAGCGGCCGGTGGCTTTCTTCCCCGACTATCCCATACCAACCTCTCCCAGCTTTCCCAGTGGGCACGCCTTCTTCGCAGCGAGCTTTCTCGGTGGAGTCGCCGCACTGCTGTCTGGCCGGGTACGTAGCCCGGCTCTGCGAGCCATCATCTGGATCGCAACAGTGGGTCTCATCTTTCTGATCGGTTTCTCGCGAGTATATCTCGGCGTTCACTATCCAAGCGACGTTTTCGCGGGCTACGCCGCGGCAATCGTGTGGGTAGCGGCCGTCGCGCTCGGCGATCGGTTGGTGAGTCACCGCCGCCGGCGAGTACTGTAGATGGGCTGGATCGGCGTCGTCCTCAACGATTCGTCCGGAAGCGGCGACTGCGAGGCCAACGCGCGCCGGCTGGAGAAGATCTTCGCCGAGGCTGGTCGAGAGGCCCGGATCACAATTGCCACAAGCGGAGCGGAGATCCGTGATCGTGCCGAGCGCGCGCTGCGGGAAGGGTGCGAGCTCCTGGTGGCGGGCGGTGGTGACGGCACTATCAACACGGTCGCATCTCTGCTGGTGGGCGGGGAGATCCCGCTTGGTGTCATTCCGCTGGGCACCTTGAATCATTTCGCCAAGGACCTCGGCGTTCCACTCGAACTGGAAGAGGCAGCCAGGGTGGTGCTGGACGGCGTCGTGTGCCGCGTGGATGTGGGCGAGGTCAATGGCCGGCTGTTTTTGAACAACTCCAGCCTGGGGGTCTATCCAGCGATCGTACGGATCCGTGAGCGGTACCGGGGCAGTGGACTGGGCATGTGGATCGCTGCATTCTGGGCGGGCCTCACGGTTCTCCGCCGACGTCCGTTCATGGCAGTCAGGCTGATTGTCGAGGAGGAGAAGGTCGTCCGGCGCACCCCTTTCGTTTTCGTGGGTAACAACGAGTACCGGATGGAAGGCCTGCATGCCGGGTCTCGCGAGTCGCTGGTCCGGAACCATCTCGCGGTATACATCCTCAACGCCGATCGCCGCATCGGGCTCGTGCGGCTGGCGCTCCAGGTACTCGTCAAAGGCGTCGACCGGGTGAAGGAGCTGGACCTGATTACCGCGCGCGAGGCAACCATCGAGACGTTGCGATCGCGCCTTCAAGTAGCGCTCGATGGCGAAGTCGTGGTCCTCCAGTCTCCGTTGACCTACCGGATCAAACCGGCGGCGCTTCGGGTGCACGTGCCGGCCACAGCATCAGCTTGCGATCCCTCGAACCCGTAAGCATCTTGTAACCCGCTAGGCAGAAGTGCCTAGTGTCCCGCAGTCGTTCCCCTTCGGTCCTTCCGCTCGTACGGGCGGCCAATGTTACGGGCCGGCCCAGGGAAATGGCCGTTCCCGCGTACGAGGTACTATCCATGCGTCGACTTCGGATCGGCATTCTCGATCTCGTGACCAAGAGCCCCAACCCGTCGCTCTACGGGCGAGTCATGAACGCCAACCTGGCCAGCATCATGCCCCAGGTGGTGGGGGTCTGGTGCGAGCAGGAGGGGCACCGAGTACAGGTGGTGTGCTACACCGGCATGGAGGATCTGCTCGAGGAGCTGCCGGGGGATCTCGATCTCGTCTTCATCGGTGCATTCACTCAGTCGGCCCAGCTGGCGTATGCGCTGAGCAATTTCTTTCGCCAGCGCGGAGCGGTGACGGTGCTGGGTGGGCCGCATGCGCGCTGTTACCCCGAAGACGCGCAGAAGTACTACGACTATGTGCTCGGCTTCACTGACCGGAACACCATCGCCGAAGTCTGCCGGGAATGCGAGCGTCACCGGCCGCTGGGACGGCACCTGCAGGCTGCCCGGCAGCCGCTCGAGCTGCCCACACTCGAGGAGCGGTGGAAGTTCGTTGAGGCGACGCTCAAAAAGGCACCCACTATCAAGATCGTGCCGATGATCGGCAGCCTGGGGTGTCCCTACACCTGCAGCTTCTGCATCGATTCGACAGTGGAGTACCAGCCGCTCAGCTTTGCCCAGCTGCGGGACGATCTCAAGTTCCTGATGAGACAGAT
>DATADG010000037.1:0-7725 GCA_036258655.1 Gemmatimonadales bacterium
GCCCCTACGCCGTCAACACCCGCTCCGGCCGTTAGCAGCTCGCTCGGTCCAGTGGGTCGCGCCACCGCAGCGGTTCCGGAAGTCGGGCGGAATGACCCCTGCCCGTGCGGGTCCGGCCGTAAGTACAAGAAGTGCCACGGAGCCGGTCGCTAGCAGCGTAAGTTCCGTTGGCTCCGCATGATAATGGCACCGGCGCCGGCTCCGGTGTGGCTATCCTGGAGTATGGCAGTTCCCGTCAATACCACTCCCAGTTCCGACCGCCCGCGCGAACGTCTATGGGCGTTGGGTCCTGCCGCGTTGACGACCGCCGAGCTTCTTGCCATCGTGTTAGGTACAGGCGGAGCCGGCCAGGATGTGCTGCAGGTCGCGCGGCAACTGCTCGCGGTGAGTGACGGCTCTCTCCGGCGGCTGGCCCAGCGTCCAAGTGCCGAGCTGCTGCGTTCCCGTGGTATCGGGCCGACCAAAGCAGGTCGTCTGATTGCCGCGCTCGAGTTGGGGGCTCGGGCCAGCCGTGAGGAACGGCCACCGGCCCAGCGCATCCGGGAACCAGAAGATGTGCTTCGTCTGTTCGGTAGCCGCCTACGGGATCTCCAGGTGGAGGAGTTCCACCTGGTGGCACTGGACAGCCAAAGCCAAGTGCTCCGCGACGTACTGATCACACGCGGACTCCTCAACAGCTCTCTGGTGCATCCGCGCGAGGTGTTTCGCGCAGCGATAGCCGAGGCCGCGGCTGGAATCATCGTGGTGCACAATCATCCCAGTGGCGATCCCACGCCCTCGGCGGAAGACCGGGCGGCCACCAAGCAGTTGGTGTCGGCGGGGCGGCTGCTCGATGTGCCAGTGTACGATCACGTCATCATTGCCGGAGATCGATTCGTGAGCTTTGCCTCGGCTGGACTCCTATGACCGGAACTCTCCCGGATCTCGCCCCCGACCTGCGGGCCGTGCTCGAGAAGCATGCGGACCGCCTGGATCTGGACCTGGTGGACCGGGCGCTTCGCTTCAGCGCGGCTGCGCACCGAGGGCAGAAGCGAATGTCGGGCGAGGATTTTGTCTCCCACACCATTGCCGTCGCTCTTATTCTGGCGGAGCAGCTGCTCGACAGCACGACCATCGCTGCGGCCCTCCTGCACGACGTCGTGGAAGACTCCGATGTGCGGATGGAGGACATCGTCCGGGAGTTCGGTCCCGAGGTGGCCGGGATCGTCGACGGTTTGACCAAGATCTCTACGCTCACCTTCCACTCGTCGGCTGAAGAGCAGGTCGAGAACTACCGCAAACTGCTGTTGTCGATCGCCAAGGATGCACGGGTCATCATCATCAAGCTGGGCGATCGGCTGCACAACATGCGGACGCTCGAGCACCTTCCCCCCGAGCGTCGTACGCGAATTGCACTGGAGACGCGGGAGATTTACGCCCCGCTGGCGCACCGCTTCGGTATGGCCGGAATCAAAGCGGAGCTGGAAGACCTCGCGTTCAAGTTCCTCGAGCCCGATGACTACCGCGAGCTCGCCCTGCAGGTCGCGTCCAAGCGGGCGGCCCGGGAGCAGACCATTCTCAAGCTGAAGACGCCGCTCGACTACGAGCTCCGCGAAGCGGGCATCGAGTGGTTCGAGGTCACCGGAAGGCCGAAGCACCTCTGGTCCATTTTCCAGAAGATGAAAAAGCGGGGGAAAACCTTCGACGAGATCTACGATCTAATGGCAGTTCGGGTGATTGTGCGCACGGTGCCGGACTGCTATCACGTGCTCGGCATCATCCATCACAACTGGACGCCGATTCAGGAACGGATCAAGGACTATATCGCCAGTCCCAAGTCGAACGCTTATCAGTCGCTGCATACCACCATCTTCGGCCCAGGTGGCCAACTGTTCGAGGTGCAGATCCGGACTCAGGACATGCACCGCACGGCGGAGTACGGCATCGCGGCCCACTGGGTGTACAAGCGCGACGGCAGCCGTGATGAGCTGGACCAGCACCTCGGCTGGTTCCGGCAGCTCCTCGAGCTGCAGCAGGACACCCACAGCCCGGAAGAGTTCCTCGAGTTCTTGAAGATCGATCTCTATCAGGACGAGATCTTCATCTTCACTCCACTTGGAGACGTAAAGCGGCTTCCGAAAGGATCCACCCCCATCGATTTCGCGTTCCATGTGCATACCGAAGTGGGTCTCAAGTGTCAGGGGGCCAAGGTCAACGGCAGGATCGCGCCGCTCCACCGCGAGCTCAAGAGCGGAGACACCGTCGAGATCCTCACCAGCGCCAATGCCAAGCCCAGCCGTGACTGGCTGAGCCATGTGCGGACTGCCCGCGCCCGGCACAAGATCAAACAGTGGGTGAACCATGAGGAAGAAACCGTCAGCCTGAGCCTAGGGCGGGAGATACTCGCGCGGGAGGTGCGTCGCAGGCGCTTGAATCCACCGGATGACGTCCGCCTGGCCAAAGCGGCTCAAATCCTTTCGCTCGCCGACGGTAGAGGGCTGGAAATCGCCGTAGGCAGGGGAGACGTCCCGATCGGGCAGGTGATTCGAGCACTGTACCCCGATGTACCGAGCGATGAGATCCAGGAGCCCAAACCCACGGTCTTCGGCAGGGTCATCGACCGGATCCGCTTGGGCCGGGGCATCAAGATTCAGGGCGTCGACGGTCTCATGGTTCGGTATGCTCAGTGCTGTCAGCCCGTGCCCGGAGATCCCGTGGTGGGATATGTGACGCAGGGCAGGGGTATCTCGATCCACAGATCCGACTGTCCCAACCTGCTCACATTGGCATCGAACGAGCGACGGGTCGACATCGACTGGCAGGAGACTGCGGGCGAGGCGTTTGCGGTCCGGCTGGCCGTTACCGGCGAAGACCGCCGGGGTCTCTATGCCGACATCATGGAAGCTATCAGCCAGACCGGCACCAACATTCGAGGAGCCGATCTGAACACCAGAGACGGTTCTGTTTTCGGCACTATCTTCGTCGAGGTGGACAACCTGCCTCACCTCGGCAAAGTCCTCAAGGCGGTACGCAAGGTGAAAGGCGTAACCGAAATCGAGCGTAGAGAGGCGCCGCCCTCTTGAACCGCTGGATCCTCAAGACTGATTCCGACGTCTATCCTTTCGACAAACTGGAGCAGGAGCGGCGGGCAGTCTGGGACGGTGTTAGCAATCCCGTCGCTCTACGGCACCTCCGCAGCATGGCGCCCGGTGATCCCCTCTTGATTTACCACTCCGGTAAAACCAAGGAGATCGTGGGCCTCGCTCGGGTAGTCAGCGAGGCCTATCCCGATCCCAAGCGAAACGATCCCAAATTGGTGGTCGTGGATGTAGAGGCCCACCGGCGCCTTCCTCGTCCCGTTTCCCTCGCAACGATCAAAGCCGACCCTTTCTTTGCCGACCTCGCGCTGGTGCGTCAGCCTAGGCTGTCCGTGATCCCTGTTTCCGGACAGCAGTGGGACAGGTTGCTTCAGCTGGCAGCTGCTGATCCAGTCCGTCTCTAAGACTCTACCCGAAGAAAAACCGGCAGGATATATTTCCTCGATGAGCAGCCCACGCTTCGAGGTAGTCGCACCCTTCCAGCCTGCCGGTGACCAGCCTAAAGCGATCAGCGAGTTGACCGCAGGTCTCCGCCGCGGAGACCGCTACCAGACGTTGCTCGGCGTGACAGGCTCGGGCAAAACAATGACGCTGGCGCATACCATTGCCAATTACGGCAAGCCGACGCTGGTGCTTTCCCACAACAAAACGCTGGCGGCTCAGCTCTATGGTGAGCTCCGACAGTTCCTGCCGCGGAACGCGGTGGAGTATTTCGTATCCTACTACGACTACTACCAGCCTGAGGCCTATGTCCCCGCCACCGACGTGTACATCGAAAAGGACGCCTCCATTAATCAGGACATTGAGAGTCTGAGGCTCAGGGCAACGTCGAGCTTGATGGAACGGGACGATGTGGTCATTGTGGCCACCGTCAGCGCCATTTACGGCCTGGGTGATCCGGCGGAGTACCGGAAGCTCATGGTCACTGTGCGGCGAGGCGAGCAGCGTGGCCGGGATTCAATTCTTTCCGAGCTGGTTCGCATTCAGTATTCCCGCAACGATGCGGCCTTCGAGCAGGGCACCTTCCGGGTGCGTGGCGATTCGATCGAGATCTTTCCGGCATACGCTGAGCAGGCAATACGGGTCGAGCTGTGGGGGGACGAGGTCGAACGGGTCAGCAAGATCAATCCACTCACGGGCCAAACGATCGCCCAGCTGGATCAGTGCGCCATCTACCCCGCCAAGCACTTCGTTACCCAGCGCCCCACCATCGAGCGTGCGGTCAAGGCTATCCGGGAGGAGCTCGCCGTACGGTTGGCCGAGCTCAAGAGCGCCGGCAAGCTGCTGGAGGCGCAGCGACTCGAGTCCAGAACGACCTTCGACATCGAGATGCTCCTGGAAGTTGGCACGTGCGCCGGAATTGAGAACTATTCGAGGCACCTGACCGGCCGCCGTGAAGGTGAGCGGCCAGCCTGCCTGATCGATTACTTCCCCCCCGAATTTCTGGTGGTGGTCGACGAATCACACGTGAGCCTTCCGCAGATCGCGGGCATGTACAACGGTGATCGAGCTCGCAAGCTCACACTCGTCGAATACGGCTTCCGGCTTCCCTCGGCCCTGGATAACCGTCCTCTCCAGTTCGATGAGTTCATGTCGTTGGTACCTCAGATGATCAACGTGTCTGCGACACCCGGCGATCTCGAGCTACAGCTCTCCCAGGGCGTCGTGGTCGAGCAGATCATCCGTCCCACCGGACTGGTGGACCCCGAGGTGGACGTGCGTCCCGTTCGCGGTCAGGTGGACGATCTTCTCGCCGAGATCAGGCTCCGGGAAAACCGCGGCGAGCGTGTTCTGGTCACAACACTGACCAAGCGGATGGCGGAGGACCTCACCGATTATCTACAGCAGGCCGGCGTTCGGGTGCGCTATCTCCATTCGGATATCGACGCGATCGAGCGGATGGAGATCCTGCGCGGTCTCCGTTTGGGAGACTTTGATGTGCTGGTCGGCATCAACCTGCTTCGTGAGGGCCTCGATCTTCCTGAGGTGTCGCTGGTCGCCATCCTCGACGCCGATCAGGAAGGATTTCTCCGATCGGACCGATCGCTGGTGCAGACCATCGGCCGAGCAGCCCGCCATATCAACGGCCGCGCGGTGCTCTACGCCGATCGCATCACCGGCTCCATGCAGCGGGCGCTGGACGAAATGGATCGCCGCCGCTCGCTGCAACGCGCGTACAACGAGGAACACGGGATCACGCCGGTGTCGATTGTGAAGTCCATGGAGCAGGTTCGCCTGTCTACTCACGTCGCCGACGCCCGGACCGAACGGCCGGAGCCGAAGGCTGCGGTGCAGGACAGGATCGATCTGCGGGATCCAGCCAAACGCGCAGCGGCCATCACCTCACTCGAGCGACAGATGCGCCAGGCGGCGGCGAACCTCGAATTCGAGCGGGCGGCCATCCTGCGTGATCAGCTCAACGAGTTGAAGGCTCTCGGCGCGCCCGAGGTGCGCCGCTCCAGCGGAAGAATCCGGCAGCAGGCATGAGCCGGGAGCTGACCCAGGCCGAGCTCGAGGCCGAAGGTGAGGCGCTGGGCCGCCGGTTGAAGCCCGGGGAGCTGCTGACGTTCGAGGGCGATCTGGGAACCGGCAAGACCACGTTCATCAAGGCTATTTCCCGGGGGCTAGGCGTCACAAACCAGCCAAGTAGTCCCACCTATGCGCTGGTCCACCGGTATCAGGGGGCGCGTGGTCCTGTCTTTCATCTGGACTGCTTCCGGCTGCGGTCTCCGGAAGAGGCTGCCGACTTGGATTGGGAGGGGCTGCTGACCGAGGGCGATGCGATTCTGATCGAGTGGCCCGAGCGTGCTTCAGGGTGGATACCGGAGCCGAGCCGCCGCTTTCGGCTGTATCACGTACACGATCCTGAGCTTCGCGGGCTGGAGTCTCTCTAATGTGGCTGGCGCTGGACACCGCGACAGACCGGGCCTCAGTGGCCTTGGGTGAGCCAGGCTCGGGCTCGCGAGCATTGGAGGAAAATTTCACGGGCGCCCGTCGTCATGCGGCAGAGCTTCTGTCGATAATCGAGCATTTGATGCGGCGCGGAAGCACCACTCTCGACGAGCTCAGCGGGGTCATTGTAAGCGATGGGCCGGGCAGCTTCACGGGGCTCAGGGTGGGTGCCTCAGTCGCCAAGGCGCTGGTTCATGCGCGGGGGCTTCCACTCTGGACGGCGCCATCACTCCTGGTCCGAGCGGCCGGCGTAGCCAGGGTAAACACATCCGTTCTTGCTGTCACCAACGCTCTGCGAGGTGAGCTGTACGCTGCCATTTATCATTTCGACGCAGACAGGATCACCTCGGAGCTAAACCCATCCGTCTGTCATCCGGAGCAACTGGTCAGCGGAGGACAGAGGCCTGACATTGCGGTTGGAGACGCGCCAGCACCCGCCCTCGCCATATTGGATGCTTGGCTTCACCGGCCGGTCATTGGCCCGCCGGAAGGCTCACCTCATGCATCGCGGATGCTCGATCTGATCGGCAGGCCAGGCGGGGCCTGGCTAATCGAGTCGGTTAAAGATTGGGAGCCGGTGTACGGCCGACCGGCTGAAGCCCAAGCTCGTTGGGAGAAAGTTCATGGACGCCCCCTACCGGATTCGATCGGCAGTGCCGGCTGATGCAGCGTCGCTCGGTGAAATCGAGCGCCACTGCTTCAGTGATCCGTGGAGCGATGCCAGCTTCCGAGAAGCGCTGGAGTCGCCATGGACGTTTGGCCTGGTGGCACAAACCGGGCGCGGCATTGCCGGCTACCTCATCGGGCGGGAAGTGGCCGGCAAGGGAGAAGTGCTCAATCTCGCGGTCGCCCCAACATTTCGCAGGCGTGGCATTGCGCGCGCGCTCCTGCGCGCCGGGCTGGGATTTCTGCGGAGGCGTCGAGTGGAAGAGGTATTTCTCGAAGTCCGGGAATCCAATCAGTCGGCGCAGGCGCTCTACCTGAGCGCTGGTTTCCGTCCGATCGGCCAGCGGGCAGCCTATTACCGCAACCCCCGAGAGGATGCACTGGTGCTCTGGCTGCCTTTGGAACAACATGCGTAAAAATGAAATCCGCAGCATTGGTTTGGTTGAGGTAGTATCCGCTCGTCCTATATTATGGGCGGGTCCACTCGCGTCGGAGCTTACCGTCGAACGCTGGAGGTGCATGTGAGTCGAAGTCTGAACAAGGCCATTCTGATCGGGAACCTCGGTGCGGACCCGGAAGTCCGCAGCACGGCAAACGGCTCCCGCGTGGCCACCCTATCCATTGCGACAAGCCGCCAGTGGAAAAATCAGGCGGGAGAAAGGCAGGAGAAGACGGAGTGGCACCGGGTGGTATTCTGGAACACCAAGTTCTCCACCCTCGCCGATATCGCCGAGCGCTTCTGCAAGAAGGGAGACAAGGTGTACGTCGAAGGCAGCATCGAATACCGCTCCTGGCAAGATCGTGAGGGGCAAACCCGGTACACCACGGAAATCAATGGGCGCGAGCTCATTTTGCTGTCGGGCAGGGGAGAGGGAGCGGAGGCGTTTTCCGCACCGAAGGTGGCGGCCGGAGCCGCAGGCGCCAAGGCGAAGGAAGGATTCGACGACTTTCCAGAGGCGCTCGACGCAGAAGACGACGATCTGCCGTTCTAACCGGGGCAGCGGGCGGCGGCGCAGCGGGGCTCTGGGCA
>DATADG010000038.1:0-2736 GCA_036258655.1 Gemmatimonadales bacterium
GTCGATAGTCGTGCAGTACTTCTGGACCAGCCGCAGACCTTGTTGGCTGTCGCGCGGCGCCTGAACCAGGCGGGTCCGGAAGTACGCCAAAGCCTCGGTCTGGATCCAGGGATAGTGCTCGGGGAAAGCCGCAATCCGGCGGCGCATGAGGTCCGGGGCAAAGAGCTCTGTCAGTGACGATGCTACCGCCTCGATCCACGGCTTGGTCCTGCAAAAGGTCACGTAGGACTCAGCTGCGAAACGGACGCCGGGCAGCACGTGGCGCTCGTCTTCCATCTCCTCTCTGGGAACCCCCAGCGCCTCACCCAGCCGGATCCACATCTCGATGCCGCCGGTACCGGGACCTCTGCCGTCGTGGTCAATGATCCGCTGCATCCAGTCCCGGCGTACCTCGGCCAACGGGCAGTTCGAGATGATTGCCGCATCCTTGCGCGGTATAGCGCGCTGATACGCCAGTCGGTTGGATACCCAGCCCTGCAGTTGACGGGGGGTGAGCCGGCCCTCGTGCATCAACTGGTGAAACGGGTGATTCGCATAGTAGGAGGTGCTGAATGCCCGGAGACCCTGCGCCAACTCATCGGGGGAGAGGGGACGTTCGAGTGCGGGTATGGGCGGCGGTGGCGGAGCCGCCAATACTGAGGCAGTGAGCGCGAGCGTCATCTCAGACCGTAAACCTCATACCGTCAGCGCCCACGGTGACGCCTGCCCGCTCGACCATGGCTCGCTCTTCCGAATCTTCCAGCAGCATCGGGTTGGTGTTGTTGATGTGGATATAGACTTTCTGTGGTCTGGAGAGTCGGGCCAGGCCAGCGAGACTGCCATCAGGGCCTGAGACCGGCAGATGATCCATGTCCCGGGCCCGGCGCTGGCTGATTCCCAGCTCGATCAGCTCATCGTCGCTCCAAAACGTGCCGTCGAAAAGCACCAGATCCACTGTCTGCACTTTCTCGAGTAGCGGTTGGTCCAGTGCGCCGCAACCAGGAACAAAGACGCAGGAGCCTCCTGTGGACTCGTCTACGATGGTAAAGCCGACCGTATGCCCCTCCGCCGCGGTGCTCGCAAATCGGGGCGGGTCGGCGGCGACGACAAACGGTTCGACCCAGATGCCGCTGAGCTGCCCGTCCCGGTAGTGGAGCGGCGCGGGCCTGTCGAGAGCCAGCTCTTGAACGGTGATATCCGCAAACGCCCGCGTCACCGGGAGCACTCGGGAGTCCCGCTCAAGGATCGCTTCCACGGCCGGCGTGAGATAGAGTCGCAGCGATCGCGCCTCGCGCAACAGCGCAATTCCCAGGGTATGATCGAGCTCTGCGTCAGTTGCGAGGATACCCTCGACCGGTGCATGGCGAATGGCGCGCCCGTCGCAGACCGGCAGGCAGGTCAGCTGCTCACGGACATCCGGAGAGGCGTTGAGCAGAAACCAGCGTTCCCCGTCCGCGCTGACAGCCGCAGATGATTGCCGGCGGGAGATTGCACGATGGGGCTCGGTGCGGGCAGCGCGACAGGTGGGGCACCAGCAGTTCCACTGTGGGTACCCCCCACCTGCCGCAGTTCCCAATAAGACGAGGTGCAAGACGGGATACTGAAAGGGCCCGCTTTCGCGAGCCCTTCACCAGCTCGGGTTAGAGCGTCGCAACGTACGCGGTGACTTCCATGGTGACGGCCACGATTTCTGCTTCGGGCTTGGTCCAGGACATGATTTCGACTCCGCAAAAAGAGATGGTAAGGGGCTGCTCAGACCGACGTCTCACCCACTAGCAGGTCGTGTGCCAGTCGGAAGAGTTGGCTTCTCACTTCTAAGTCCTTTGCTTTTCAGCCTGCGTTCGTCATGTCATTGCTGGCTGGACGACAGCCTACCGGATGTGGGTGGGGGATATGAGCCAAATGGGTGTTTTCACCCACCCAGCAGGCCGAACTTCTTGAGCCGATAGCGCAGAGTGTCACGAGTAATGCCGAGCCGCTGGGCGGCACGGGTCTGGTTACCACCACTGTCTCGCAATGCTTGTTCGATCATCGTTCGTTCCCACTGCGCCAGATCACCAACCTGAGCCGATGCTTCGCTCGGTGCGTCCCCCGTCTGGTCTCGACCCGACTCCGGCTGGGCAGGTGTGTTCAGCGATATATGCTCCAGATCCAGAGTCTCTCCTGAGCTCCAGAGCACGGCTCGCTCGATCACATGACTGAGCTCCCTGACATTGCCGGGCCATGGATAGGCCAGCAGAAGGTCTCTGGCACCCGGTTCCAGTCGGCGGACAGGCTTTCCGTACTTTCCGCTGAAGCGCTGCAGGAAATGCTCGGCGAGTAGGAGCACATCCTCGCCCCTCTCCCGGAGAGGCGGCAGGTGCAAGAGGATCACTGCCAGACGAAAGTAGAGATCCCCGCGGAAGTTTTTTCGCTGGACTTCCTGCTCCAGATTTCTGTTCGTTGCCGCCAGAATCCGAACATCGATCCGGCGGTCACGTATGCCACCGACCCGCCGCACGGTTCGCTCCTCGATGGCCCGGAGCAGCTTCCCCTGAAGCGAGAGCTCCAGGTCGCCCACCTCATCCAGGAAGATGAATCCCCCCTCCGCAGCCTCGAACAGTCCCAGCTTGGATTCCTTGGCATCGGTGAAGGCGCCCCGCTCGTAACCGAAGAGCTCAGCCTCCATGAGATTGGCCGGCAGGGCGGTGCAGTTCACATCGATGAACGGCTTCTCCGACCTGCTTCCCGCCTTGTGCAGGGTACGGGCGACGACGC
>DATADG010000039.1:0-16963 GCA_036258655.1 Gemmatimonadales bacterium
GTACGCGCCTCGAATGCGCGCCGCCAAAGATATGTCTATTAAGGATACAGAAACACCGGTCTCACCCGGAGCGTAGGGCTCGGATGTCGGCTATGCTCCCTGCCATTCCATATCGTCACAGATGTTTCATCCTCGCCGCTAGTAGTGCGGCCGCTCTGATCGTTGCGACGGGTTGCCGGAGCACTCAAACGCATCCCGCCGAAGAATCCGCCTCAGCGAACCTCGAACTAGTGCAGGTAGATAGCGGTGTGTATGCCGCAATCAGGAAGGAGCCGCTGAGTCTCGCGGTCAACTCCAACTCGCTCATCATGGTTCGTGACTCGGATGTGGTCGTCGTCGACGCGCAGTTCACCCGCAAGGCGACGCGGGAGACCATTTCGGCAATCCGTAGCATCACCGAGAAGCCGGTGGGCTACGTGATCAACACTCACTGTCACGACGATCACCTGGCCGGCAATCAGGTGTATCGCGACAGCTTTCCATCGGTGCGGTTCGTGATGCGGGAGAACACCGCCGCCGACCTGCGAACGCTCGGGGCCGAGAACCGGAAAAACCAGGTGGCGGGCGCCCCACCGGTCGCGGACGAGTACGAGCGGCTGTTGTCGCGAGGCCTGGGGATCGACAGCACGCCGGCCTCGCCGCTGGAGCGATCGTCCGTGGAGAGCGCCATCCGGATCGTGCGGCAGTACCTGGAGGAGCATCCCGGCTTTCGGCCGGTGACGGCTACCGACACTGTCCGGCGGCGGATGACCCTGGGTCAGGGACGTCCGAGGATCGACCTGCTTTGGTTCGGCCACGGCAACACGCGGGGTGACCTGGTCGTGCACCTCCCGGCGCAGGGTATCGTCGCAAGCGGCGACCTGGTGGTCGCACCGATTCCCTTCGCCTTCAACTCCTACCCGGTATCGTGGATCACTGTGCTGGACTCGCTGGCCGCGCTCAAACCGCGGATGATCGTTCCGGGACACGGTCCGGTGATGCGCGATCTGCGCTACCTCCGCTCAGTGCGCGACTGGCTCGCCCGGATCACACGTGAGACGTCGTTTGCGTTGACCCGAGGTGACTCCCTTGGAGCGGCCCTGGAGAGGGTAGTACTGGACGATGTCCGCCGGTCCGTCACCGGCGATGAGAAGTGGATGAACTTCCTGTTCCGGCGGTTCTTCGTGAGGCCGGCGGTAAGGGCGATGTATGAGGGGCGGAGCGGCGGATAGACAGGTCCGGGAACCTTTTGCAGCCCTGACCGGTTCAGACTGTCTTGGCCTTGATGCTCCTGCGCCTGGCCGGGCGCGGGACGAGGGCCCCAACCAACAGGGTAGTCACGGATGCAAAAGAGTCTGCTGGTCCTGGCCACAGTCGGTTGGGCCCTCGCTGCCTGCAGTGATAATCTCGCTCCCACCGGGGCCGAAACCTCACCAATCGCGTCGGAAGCCGATTTCGCCGCCGCTCCCAGGGGCGGTCCGGACGTCAGCGGCCGGTTCATCGTCACCCTGGCCGAACGGACCACACCAGCCGCGGTGGCCCGGGAGTACGGCTTGCAGCCCGATTTCGTCTACAACCACGCCCTCAAGGGCTTCGCGGGCCGGATCTCGGACGCGGCCCGCGCGGGATTGCTCAAGGATCACCGGGTCGTCCGGGTCGAGCCCGACGGCATCGCGCGGATCTCGGCGGTGACTGTGACGAATGCGACCTGGGGACTGGACCGGGTGGACCAGCGCTCGCGTACGCTCAGCACCACCTTCACCTACACCAGGACCGGTACCGGCGTCACCGCCTACATCATCGATACCGGGCTTCGGCTGAGCCACGCGGAGTTCGAGGGGCGGGCCGTGAGCGGATTCGACGCGGTGGATGGCGGGGCGGCCGATGACTGCAACGGCCACGGCACCCACGTGGGCGGGACCGTCGGCGGGAAGACCTACGGTGTCGCGAAGAAGGTCAGGCTCGTCGCGGTCCGGGTGCTCGACTGCGATGGTGCGGGAACCTGGAGCGGTGTCATCGCCGGGATCGACTGGGTCACCGCGAACCGCAGCCGCCCATCGGTCGCCAACCTGTCTCTCGGAGGACCGGTGAATAGCTCCGTGGATTATGCGGTGAAGCGGATGATCGGTGCGGGTGTTGCGACCGCGGTGGCGGCCGGGAACGGTGATGCCTATGGATTCGCTCAGGATGCCTGCCGGTCGTCACCAGCCCGGGTGCCTGGCGCCATGACCATCGGGGCGACGAACAAGAGTGACGCGAAGGCCTCGTGGTCCAACTACGGGAGCTGCGTGGATTGGTTTGCGCCGGGCGTCGGCATCACCTCGGCATGGCACACCGGCGATGCCGCCATCGCTGCGATCAGCGGCACCTCGATGGCGACCCCGCACACCGCCGGCGTAGCGGCGCTATATCTGCAGGGCTACCCCGGAGCGACGCCGCTGCAGGTACGCGATGCGCTCTTCGCCAAGCTGACCCGGAGTGTGGTGACCAGCTCCAGGACCACGAACAATCACCTGTTGTTTACGAACTACTGAGGCAGTCGCTATTCGCTATTGGCTATTCGCTATGAGCTACTCGCTGCTAATAGCCCTCAATCCGCCACGATCTGCCCGCGTATCTCGCCGCTCGCCATGTCACCGGGACCGCTGTTGGGCGGAGGCGAGCCGTTGTCGGTGTGCACGTTGACGTACGTGTTCCCCGCCTGCATTTCCGCCACCAGCTCGTCGAAGGTCATCCCGATCGCGGTGCCGTTGGTCCCGGTAGCGAGCACGCCGGTGCCGCTGACGCATGCGGGCACGGGATCCCCGGTTCCGCAGAGGTTCATCACCACCGGCCCGTTCTCACCTACTGGAGCCACGTGGATGTGCGAGGCCACCGCGTTCTCGATGCCGTTTACGGTGATCGTGTAGCTGATCTGGCCTCCGGACACCGTGAAGGTGGCGGTTCCGGTGGCAGTGGTCGCCACCGCCGGCACCTCCTCCTCACCAGACAAGGCAGCCGAGAAGCTGGTGCCAGGCTCTAGTCCATCATCGTCGTCATCACCACAGGCAGCGAGCGCAGGCAGCAGCGCCACCAGGGCAATCGGAAACACAGCAAAAGGTTTCATTTGGAGCCCTCCTTGATGCGGCTACGCTAGCGAGGACAGCCGGGCTGGTCTTGCACCAGGGTAACCGACTTGGAGAAACGTAGTGCGGTAAGGCGGTCCGGCAGTCATCCAAAAAGTAACGGCTGGATCACCGAAGTGACCCAGCCGTTACCCTGAGTACCGCGAAGCTTACTTCGCGATCTTCACGACGTTCTCCGCCGCCGGGCCCTTCTGGCCCTGCACGACGTCGAACTCCACCCGATCGCCCTCGGCCAGGCTCTTGTAGCCCTGGGCCTGGATCGCCGAGTGATGCACGAAGCAGTCCTTCTGACCACCCTCGGGCGTGATGAAACCAAAGCCCTTGGCGTCGTTGAACCACTTGACCGTGCCGGTTGTGCGTGACATGTCCTGCTCCTTGATACATATGGTAATCGGGAGTGAGGACTTGCACCGCACGGCCGACTACAGTTGCGTGGACTCCGCCTCCACGCTGGCCCGGCCGCCGCGGCGCACTTGCGCCAGGAACGACGGCCAAGAAAAAAGGCCCGCGTCAACGCAGGCCCCTGTGTTCGCTTGGTGCAAAGATAGTACATGGAGCGTGAATAAGAAAGGCTCTTCCGCTCTTCCGCTAACACCTCACCCAACCGGCAGCCATTCGTGACGACACTTTGGGCAGCGGGCCATTGGATTGGCGTTGACCTCGCCGGTTCGAGGCCGGCCTGAATGACCACAGCTGGGACAGGGGCCGGGATCGCGAGGATGCCACGGGTTGGTACATGCCCACCGAATCTGGCCTGCGATCGTTTCGCGGACCGGAATCATAGGATAACGATCATCGGGACAAATCGGCATGGCTATGCCGCCAGCGCCAGTTGACCGAGGATGTTTTGCACGGCAGCAAAATATTCCCGGGCGTCAAAATTGTTGCGGTCGATAAGCGCCTGTACGGGGTATCCGATGATCAGGCTCACCGCGATAGCGGCAACGCCGGCAGGGCTGCTCCTGTGAAGTCGTCCGCCGTCGGTGGTAAGCACTTCCTCTGTCACTCTCTGCAAAGCCGCCCGGTAACCCTCGAGTCCGGCGCTGATCTTTGCCCGGATGACGGTATTGCGGGCGCCTCGAGCCCAATACTCCAAGAAAAGCCGGATCCGACGAGGCTCCTCCCCCAACCGGCGCAGCTCCTGCTGGAACACCGCCAGCAGCCGCTCCCGTGGGTCGGGAATGGCGCTAATGTGGTCGGGCACCCTGAGCGACATGGTCGTCTCCAGCACCCGATCCAGCAAAGCGAGCCCCAGTTGGTCCTTCCGTTTGAAGTGGAACAGCACCAGGCCATGACTGAGCCGCGCTCTCGCGGCAACGGCCCGGACGGTGAGGCCGTCGATCCCGCGGCGCACCGCCACGTCATACGCGGCCTTCAAAATCTGCTCACGGCGTTCGGCCTCGGCGGCCTTTTGACCTGGCACGGGCGATCCGGGGAATGGGTGGCTATTGACCATGTGTCCAATACAGTGTAGTATGTATTATCCGCTTGGTCAATAGCGCCGAGGTTTTCCCGCCGCGCCCTGCCACCGCACCAGGCATCTTGCAGCACCGCCCCCGGAGGGCACATGCCCAGTCAAAGACTTCTCCTGCTCGTCGTCTCCGCCTTCGCCCTGGCCGCCTGTAATCCGTTCCGTAGCAACCAGGCGGTCGAAGTAAGCACCAAAGATCAGAACCTGAACTCCCGCTGGCACGCTAACCTGGCGACCCCGGCCGAGCTGGCGGGCGTGGTCCAGATGAACGGCTCGGCCTCGATGGTGCCCGGCTCGAAGAGCGGCACCACCACGGTTTCCCTGGATCTCGCCAACGCGACTCCCGGCGGTCTGCATCCCTGGCAGCTTCACCGAGGGCAGTGTGGCTCCGATGACGGCCTAGTCGGCTCCGCCGATCAATATCCTGTCGCCAAGGTCGACGGCGACGGGCACGCGAGCGCTTCCGCCAACGTGCCGCTCGAGACCCCCACTCGGGGGAATTACTTCGTGGTGGTTCAGGCTTCAGCAGCGAACGATGCAGTGACCGTCGCCTGCGGCAATCTCGCGGCACCAACGCTCTAGTGGTGAGGAACTGAAAGTGCGCACCAATACATCCCTGAGACGACGGTGGCTGTATGGATTGATTGGACTGACGGGGCTGCTGATCGTGCTTGCGGTCGTTGCCCTTCAGGCTTTGAAGTCCGAGACCGCCAGGTCCAGGATTGCCACCGCGCTCTCCAGCGCGCTGGGACAGCCAGTCACCATCGGCGGGCTCAGCGCCTCCGTCTTTCACCGCCCCTCTCTCTCCGCCAGTGCTATTCAAGTCGGCGGAGCAGATCCCAGCGCCGCGCCGGGTGTCTCCCTCGCGGCCGTGCGCATCGTGCCCCGACTGAGCTCCTTGATCCCTGGTCGTACCCTCACCATCGACCGTGTGGACCTCAGGGGGCTCGTCATCTCGGTCCGCCGAGACAGCGGTGGCCGGTGGCTGGTTCCGGTGCCACCAACCCCGAAGGCCGAGTCCGACACCAGCGAGGGGAAAAGTGGGATCGATCTGAATCAGCTCCGGGCCCGTGAGGGTGCGATTCGAGTGGTGGATGAACAGCTACGTGCCCCGAACGGAGGACCAACGGTCACGATGATCAAGGGGGTCGAGGCGGACATGCAGGCTGTAGGCGGCGAGGTCAAGGTTTCTCGGTTCGCCGGCAGGCTGGGTCAGAGTGTCGTCACCGGCTCTATGGACATCGGCACGGAGGGCGCGGAGCTCGGGCTTCACTCCGAATCGATTCACAACGCCGATCTACCCGCCCTGTTCGCCCTCGCGGGCATGCCGGTGTCCCCCTCGCTGTCCATCGCGGGGAAGGCGCCGTTCGAGATGAAAATCGCGATCGCGCCGGGGCTCGCCAGTTACACGGTTGTCGGACAGGCGGCAATCGAACGGGTGAAGTTCGGCACTCTGTCCTTCGAGCAGGTTCAGGCACCCTTCCAGCTGAAGCGTGCGGTGTTCACCCTGGACCCGCTGACCTTCACCACCTACGGAGGCAGCCAGCGGGGGGTGGTGTCGGTCGACCTCAACTCACCGACTCCCGTATATAGCATTCGCAGCACGGTGCAGGGCATGGATGTGGACCAGGCGCTCAGCGCCAATACGACGATGAAGAACTTCCTGGCCGGACGCGGGAGCATGGCAGGGGACGTAACCGGGAGCGGAACGACCGCAGCGGCTCTCAAGCGTACTCTAAAGGGAACCTTGAAGTTCGAGCTCGAGAAAGGCGTCATCAGGAACTTTCCCCTGCTCGCCGCAATCAACCAATCCCTGGGCATCACCACAGGCACGGGCCAGGACACCGAGTTTCAGCGTCTCTCGGGAACGGCGACCATCGCCGGGGGGAAGGCCCGAACCAACGACCTGGCGCTTCGAGCGGGAGAATTAACCCTCGCGGGCAAGGGCACAGTGGACTTCGACCGGCGGCTGGATCTCCGGATGAAGGCAAGTGCTTCACCCGGCATGTCCAACCAGCTGGTTCAGCGGGTGGGAGTGCTCAAGCAGCTTTCAAATGACAAAGGGCAGGTAACGTTTCCGGTAAGCGTAGGAGGCACCACGACAGAGCCGAAGTTCAGCGTGGACCTGGGCTCACTGGCCCAAAAGCAACTCGAGCAGAAGGTGGAGAAACAAGTGCTCGATCTCATGCAGTGATGCGAGGAGTGATAGCACTATGCAGAAACGGTTGGTGGAGGCCCCAGAACACGCGAAGGAACAAGAAGGAGAAGAGACCTGGTTGGACCTGGAAGATATGGCACAGGTGGAGCTCACGTCCGAGGACGCGGCGCACCCGGTGGAGGGCGCCCTTCTCTCGAGGAGCGGCTCCGGATGGCGCGCCGCAGAGCCGGGCATACAGAGCATCCGCCTGCTCTTCCATCAACCGCAGCGCCTCCGGCGAATCCGACTCCGCTTCGATGAGCCCGCGGCTGGTCGGACCCAGGAGTTCATCTTGCGCTGGTCACCGGATGGTGGACGCTCCTTCGAGGACCTGCTGCGCCAGCAGTACACCTTCAGCCCTGAAGGCTCGACCAGTGAACTGGAGGATCTCAACGTCGATCTCGCCACGGTAACCGCCCTCGAGCTGACGATCAATCCAGATCAGGGCCGGGGACGGGCGTATGCTTCTCTGGCCGAGTGGCGTTTGGCCTGATCTCAGTGTACCAATGAAGCGAGGCTGGAGGGTGCCTGCCGAGACACCATCTACCCCGGAACCTGGTGCCGGCGCAACTCCCGCGCCGCCACCACCAGATCCAGGGTGTGTACCCGCATCGTCCGACTAGCCTCCAACGCCTTCGCAAACTTGGTCAGCCCAGCGTGCGCGAGGACGATCTCGTCCTCCGCGATGGCGGTGAGATCGGCGGAACGGCTGATCGCGTCCCGAACAGCGTGATAGAGATCGTCGGCGGTGAACGGCTTGAGCATCACACGGACGGGTGTGTCCGCTGAATCAATCTGCGGCACCCCAGCCGGATCGGCCGACATGCAGAGAACGGCCACGCTGGGACGGTACCGTGCCAGGACCTCGGACACCTGCCGCCCATCGATTCCCGGCATCGAGAGATCGGTGAGCACCAGATCGAATGGTTGCTCGCGCGCCTGGATCAGCGCGAGAGCGGACTCGCCATCCTCAGCCTCTTCGACGTGAAAGTCTTCGGCTTCGAGCGTGCGGCGGACGAGCCTGCGAGCGGCCGGCTCATTATCGACCACCAGCACAGTGGCGCCGTGCCAGGTCGGACCCTTTGGTCTCGTGACTTCCGTCATGGGGCCCCCTGAGGAGCAAGATCCCCACGAAGTTATAGCAGAAAGATTGGTTCAACATATAAGCCGGCACACGCGCTCGCTATGGGCGAGCGGCGCAGGACCACCACTGATCCTGAACCGGACTTACGCCTGACGGGCCACCCGATCCAGCCGGAGCACCGCGTCGAGCACCGTGCGCGGCTGCTCCTCGTGGATGTACTGGCCGGACCGGGGCACACTCTCGATCTTGAACCGGGGCAACTTCTTCTTCAGCAGCTCGCGCTCATCGTGGGTCACCTCTGACGGGTGCGGCACCGTGCCGACCAGCAACAGCACCGGGATAGCGCAGCGATGCAGCCGGTCACGGAGCGAGGTAGCCTCCTTCGACTTCGACATCGCATGGAAGGCATCGATCGAGCCATCCATGTCGGACGCCTGCCCTGCCGTGTATGCGCGGATGGCTGCATCGGTCACCCAGCTGGTGTCACCTGAATTGCGGATGATCTCCCGGCGAACGTCGTGCCGGAGCTTCGATGGGCTCATCGCGAGCTTGGCCAAACCGCCGCCGAACTTGAACGCCTTCTTCAGGCCCGGTGTGGCCGCGCTCTCCGCGGGACCGCCGTCAATAGAAAGGAGCCCACGTACTAGGTCAGGTCGCTGAATGGCGAGACGAAATCCGATGGCGGCGCCGCTCGACTGCGCCACCACAAGCGCCCGGGTGATGCCAAGCCGATCGAGCGTCTGGGCGACGCGCCTGGTCTGGGCGGTAAAGGAGTAGTCCGCCCGCTTGGGATGGGAAGACGAGCCATAACCAAGCGGCTCGATCACGATGGTCCGGTACCCTCGGGCGACCAGTGGCCCGGTGATCCGCCGATAGCCGTACGCGCCCCCGAAGATGCCGGGAATGAGGACCACGGGCGGTCCACTACCGATACTGGTGGTGCGGAGGGTCTCTCCGCGGGCGACCTCGACATCCCGGACGACGGTGCTGTCGCCTGAGACTGCCACTAAGGCTATGGTGAGCAGGAACATGGGTGGGCTCGCGCTGAGGGTGGAACCGTGCCGCCGGATGAGCGGGGCCACCCTCACAATCTACTACTGAGGAGAGGCGCACCGAGTGACCCTTGACCCGAGTCCCTACGGGTTCGCCAGAAGCCGGTACACGGTGTTAGATTTAGTCTACCCTCTATTCCACTTCGGCACGGAGGTGCTCCCCTAACGCAGGCAAATCTCATGTCCGATCTTTCGCTGACCCCTAGCGGGTCGCCCTCCCATAATGACTCTCCCGAAACCCTCACCGATCGTGTCGCGTTGCGCGTGATGAACGCCAGGTTAGCAATCGAAGAGCGCCTGGACAGGCGCCAGTCCAAGGTAAGCCGCCCGGGCGAAACCACCTCGCAGAGTGAGGCTGAACTGCGGGAGACCGCATCCCTGAAACGAGTTTTTCGCGAGCTTGGAACCTCCTATCGCCGTTACCGGAGCCAGACCCGTACACCGGTGGTGCCGGGGTTGAGAGCTGCTGCCGAAAATTTCCGGTCTGCGCCAAGCCTGGCATCACTCATCGCGGTAGCGGCTTACCTCGATGAGCTCGATCTTCTCAATTGAAAAAGAATTCGCTGATAGTGGAATGAGAGGTCTCGTCTGATCGCGCGGCGTGACTCGCTCGCGGTGGCCCTGCGCGATATCGAAGCGCGAGAACTGACCGGGGCCTCCACCATTGTCGTGAGCCAGGAGTGGTGGGCCGGGCTCTCCAGCGGCGAACAGAGCTCCTACCGCAGCCGCGCTCAACGATCAGGTATCGAGTTGCGCGTGGACCAGGCGATTTCCAAGCACTTTGTCGAGGTCCGCGGAGGTGACACCGGGCCCCTCTCGACCGAACGTCCCATGTAGAGAGTTTCGAGCCCTCGTTGGCCAGAATCTTGGTGACTCCGCACGCAGACCGTCTGGCGCAGAGGCCCTAGTCTAGGAAACATGATCCACGGGTCAGCCGTGGAGGACTTAGACGAAAGGTCGACATGCGAGCGCGTCAGGGCCGGCTCAAGGCCGAATACAGCGACTGGTATCCCCGAATCACTCCCGGAGTTTGGCACAACGCCGCGTGGCTCGCCGAGATAGTCCTCCAGCAGCAGCGCCGGGGAACAATCCGGTGGGCCCTGGAGGAGCGGCCGCTCTCCGAGCGACACTTCGACTTCCAGGGAGAGGCGCGGTGGCTAGGAAATCCGCTGCCGGTCCGCCGAGCGCGGGATCGGCCGTTAACGAGGAAATCCCTCGGGTAATCCGCCGTCGACCGTGAGAATGTCGCCGGTGGTGAATCGGAACCGATCGCTCGCAAGCAGCACCGCAAGATCCGCCACAGCTTCCGGGGGAATCAGCTTTGCACCCATGAGGTTCCGGCTCCGATACACCTCCAGCTGCTCCTCCACCGTCACTCCCCGGCTCGCCGCTCGCTCCCTGACGAACTGAAGAAAGAGTGGAGTCTCGATCTGGTCGGCGTTGATCGCGTTGACGCGGATCCCGTCGGGCCCAAGCTCCACCGCGGCCACGCGGAGCGCCTGGAGCAGCGCCGCCTTACTCCCGCCGTAGGCCACTGCATCTCGTCCCGGCACCACCGCCGCCTTTGACACCGACGCCACGATCGATCCGCCGAGCCCCTGGCGGCGCATGATGGCGCCGGCGCGTCCGATCGCGGCGACGGCACCGAGGTAGTGGACCTCGAGCTGGTGCTGGAGATCCTCACGGCGGATCTCGGTGACCGGGGCAAAGCGGGGCGGAAGACCTGCGGTGTAGAAGAGGCAATCGAGTCCGCCGAACTCGAGAACGGTCTGCCGAAACAACGCATCGAGGCTGTGGTCGTCTCGCACGTCGGCGGCGACGCCGACGGCTCGTCCGGGAAACTGGTTCGCGACCTCACCCGCCACTGACTCGCACGTGTCCAGGTCGAGGTCGGCAACCACCACGTGCGCGCCCTCCTCGGCGAACCGGCGCGCCGCGGCCTTTCCGATGCCGCTGCCGCCGCCGATGATGACGGCGACGTGACGAGACAGGAGTTTGGTCGTCCGGTCTCTCGCGATCTGCTCCTCGATCTTCCGCCGCTCCAGCGGCCAGTGCTCGAACTCGAAGACCTCCCGTTCGGGGATGAACTGAAACTGGTCCACCGCCTCGGCGTTGGTGATTGTCTCGAGCACGGCGCGGTAGCAGAGATTCGCGGTGACGGCGCCTCGCTTGTCGGTGAAGGCGGTGACCATGCCGAGTCCGGGAATGAGGATGACCTTGGCCCAGTCGTCGAGCGGTCGCTCGCCTGCCCCGGCATTGCGGCGATGGTATTCCTCGTAGTCGGCGCGAGCGACGGCAAGCTGATGACGGATATCCGCAATCATCTGGTCGGCCGATGGGGATCCCGATTGGACGTGAGATGACCCGATACCTCGCTTTGCTCGGGACGACACCCATACAGGCAGACGGCCGGCCCGAAGCAGGTGCTCCGGGGTCGCCATGCCGCGCCTGACCAGGTCCGCAATGCCCTCGCTGGCCAGGAGAACAAGTACCTCATCCGAATCGTCGAAGTGCAGGACCACGCGGTCTGGGGTTCCGAGGGAGCCGCGGATCACGGGCAGCACCAGCTCCGCCACTCGACGACGCTCCTCGGGCGGGAGTAGCGGATCGGTCGTCGGTCGATCGGCAGGACGCTCCCCCAGTCGACCGGCAAGGTACTCGTCGATACGGCCGGTCACTTCCATGAGCCGGGCGTAGCACTCGTCCGAATTCTCTCCCCAAACCACCAGTCCATGATGTGCGAGAGCGAGGCCGATGGCGTCCGCTGGAATCCGATCGACCATGCGGCCGACTGCCTGCGCGAGGGGGAACCCGGGACGAACGTAGGGGACGTATACGATCCTCCCCTCAAACAGCTCATCGACCAGCCGCTTCGCCACATCATCCCTGATGTTCGTGAGACTCATCGTCGGGACGTCGTGCGCATGGGCGATGACTCTATACGGAAGGAGCGCATGGAGCGGGGTCTCCACACTGGGCGCAGGTCCCTCGCTCTCCATGCAGGTCGCCATGAAGCGCATCATTTCTGCGTCGCTCATGGCTTCAACGTCGCGCAGCCGGGAGAGCCGGCTCAGGGAAAGACGGGTGAAGCCGCTGCGCGTGATTGTACCGAGATCGGTCCCGCTGCCCTTCACCAGGAGCAGATCGCCTTCCTTACACGATGTGTTGCCGCCGCCCGGCTGGACCAGGCGGGGGTCGCCGCCGATCAGATGGGAGAGGTGGACCAGCTGGTCCAGCGGATCGGACCCGACGTGATCCCATGTTGCAGAATCGCGAATCTTCAACTCGGTCATCGGGAAGAAAAATGCCGCCTCGAAGTTCTGGGCGCGAGGCTTACGCGCCGCGCTGTGACCTTCAGCACGCCACAACCTATGTACCCCTCCCATGTTGGCCTGTCTTAAACGCCAATCCAGTTCACGAGGCCATATGCGGATATATCCAGCACTCCTGGGACTGCTCGTCCTCTGCGCCTGTGGAGACGATGAGAGCGACATCGCCGGCCCGGACGATGGCTTCACCCTGACAGTCACCGGACAGGGTAACGGCAGCGGACGAGCGGTGTCGGCGCCCGGCACCAACCCGGCGATCGACTGCACTGTCGTTGCGGGTGAGCCAGCCGGCACCTGCTCGGCCAAATATTCTCAAGGAACGACGGTCGCGCTCACAGCGGTAGCCGACGAAGGCTCGAGCTTCACTGGCTGGGACGGCGATGCCCTCGGGTGCACCGAGGCCTCCTGCTCGATCACCATGAGCGCCGACAGGAGCGTGGTCGTCGAGTTCACCGGCGCCGCTTCACCCGAGGCAGTACAGATCACCTCGTCGGCCTGGTACCCCGAGCCCGACTTCGGCGGAGAAGGATTCGGTGCCGTGGTCTGGCTGGTGGAGGTACAGAACACCAGCTCACAGGTGGTCGAGCTCGCCCAGATCGACTTCGTCAGTCGTGACGCTCAAGGCAACGTGCTGGCCTCCGACTTCGTCTTCGTGGGACCCATTCCCCCGGGTGAGAGCCGAGCCAATGAGAGTCTGGCGGACTATCTGGGCACGGAGGCGAGCGCGGATTTCCAGATCGGTGAGGTTCAGTTCGGCACCGAGGATCCGGAGCTCGGGGTGGCGCAGATCGTCTCCAGCAACTGGCGGGAAGACCCGACTGCGGGCGAAACCGGCGGCATCGTCTGGACGGTGGAAGTGCAGAACACTGGGACCGAGGTGATCGAAGCCACCGTCGACTTCGCTACCTACGATGCCAACGGACAGATCCTGGAGTACGACTTCACCTTCGTGGGGCCGATCTCTCCCGGTGCGACGGCTGTGGGAGAAGGGCTCGCCGACCTGCGTGGGACGGTGGCAAACGTGAGCTACAAGGTGTCTGGGGTGAGCTTCGTGGACGGCTTCGTTATGCCCTGACGGTTCAGGAGCGATTCCTCACTGCGCTCGGAATGACAGTCCGGGCGAAGACTACCCCCGGAAAGCAAGGAACAGCGAGCCCGCAACCATCGCTACGCCGATCGCGATCTTGGCCGCGGCGGCCGTCGCGCGACCGAGCACCGCGCCCCAGCCCGCACGCACCGAGCCCTCCGCCTGCCGCGCTCGGCTGTACTCGAAGACAGCGGCGCCGATGAAGGCCCCGACGAAGCCGCCTATCACCGAGCCGATGACCGGCACCGGTACTCCGACGATCGCGCCAATCAGGCCGCCGATCAGCGCACCCCATCCCGCCCGGCTCGACCCGCCATAGCGCTTGGCAAACCGAAAGCCGATCCAGGTCTCGAGCACCTCACCTACCAGCGCGAGCGCGATCGCCACCACCAGGAACCCCGTCGTGATGGTGCGGAAATCAGTGATCCAGCCGTAGCCCAGGATCCCAAGCAGAATGAGCCAGGTGCCTGGGAGGCCGAAGGGGATGAGAGCCAGGCCGATGAGGCCGGTGGCGATGAGAAGAAGGAGTCCCGTCGAATCGTCCAGGACCATGATTATCCCCTCACGGATCGCGGTAGCCGTGAGCCCTGAGCCTCAGCTTCAGACGGCGCGGGTCGCGGGTGAAGTAGAGACCTGCGCGCTGCTCTCCGCCGGCAGGAACGTAGTCAATCGTGGTCTCGGATGTCTCCACCCGTCCGCTGTCGGCCATCAGCTCTCCCTCGATGATCACGTCCGCTGCGGTGTTGTGGCCATCGTTGCGGGCCCGGAGGATCACCAGGAAGCCGGGCCCGGCCTGCTGGATCGAATCGACCTCGACCCTGACATCCGGCGGGGTCTTGGGGGACACAACCCCGTCGTACAGGAGAAACCCGATTACACCGAGCACCAGAAGTGCGCTCACCGCGGCAACGATCCACTCCAGGGTGGAAGTGCTCGGTGCCGCACGGATGGGCGCCTTTCCTCCTTTTTCCTCCGACATGGGCTACACCACCAGCCGCGCCGCGGCGGCGCCGATGCTGGCAGGAAAGCCGAGCACGACTGCCTGCATCACCATCGAGGCGACGGCGTCGTCCTCATAGCGGCCGAAGGTCCACAGCACATAGGCGCTGACCAGCAGGGCAATGGCATAGCCAGGAACGGTGTAGTGGAGGAAGAGGTGCGACCGGGAAACGCCCTCCGGCGCTCCGGGAGAGCCGCGGAAGTTGGACGCGTAGACAAACCCGTGAATCAATAGCAGCGATAGCAGCACCAGCGCGATGGCATGCCAGTGTGTCATCCGGAACGCCAGCAAAATCATCTCTTCCGTAGGCGCCAAGTTGAACGACAGGAACATTGCGCCCACGGTCATGAGGAAGAGTGTGCCGCCGTAGCCTATCTCTCGCTTGTGCCGGCGTTCGGTAGTCCCCTCGCCCCCGAACTGCGAGTTGGAGAGCATGGCCCCGAAGCTCGCCGGTATAGCCTGAAGCGCAACTTTGCCGAGCACCGACGAGAGTGGCTCGTCCGTACTGATGAGGTTGAGGGATGCCAGCACCACGGCCGATGCGACGATTCCTACGCCATAGGCGACCGCTGCGTCGGCCACCTCATCGAGCCAGGTAGTCGATTCCTTGAACCCGGTGTAGTACTCGAGGCCGAGGAGCACCGGGATCATAACCACGATGAAGAGTGCCAGCGGAAGGCGCGGCATGTGGAAGCCGAGCTGCCACATTTCCATGGTCATGAGCAGAGGGAGGGAGAAGAAGATGGCGCCGCCGAAGGCACGGGCGAGGCCGATGCGGAAGTCGCGATCGAGCGAGGTCTGCGTCGTGGGTGGTCTCGTTGTCGGGGACGCTCCAAGGTAAGGCTGCTACTGGCTCGCTGTCATCCTTGGCACCGTTCGCGTCAGCCAAGGAGCACGGCGACCAGCTCCCGTTCCCTCGCCCGATTGTCCAGGTTGATCGCCACCACCTGCTGCCAGGTGCCCAGCGCAATCTCGCCGTCGAGGATCGGAAGTGAGAGGCTGGTCTTGAGCAGCGCAGAGCGGACGTGGGAGAAGCCGTTGCCATCACCCCAGCGGGCGTTGTGATCGTAGTCGGCGTCGGTGGGAGCGAGGGTGTCCAGCGCCCGGCGCAGGTCGTTCAGCGCTCCGGATTCATACTCGATTGTCGTGATTGCGCCGGTGGAGCCGAGCATCTGCACGGTGAGGACACCGGTCCGGACGCCCGACTGGCTCACCAGCCTCTCCAATTCCGGAGTGATATCGGCATGGCCGAACTCCGCCGGCAGGCGAATGGCCCAGCGATGCATGATGGCGGTCACGCGGGAAAAGTAGCCAGAACCTGTTGGCTGATGTCGAATAAGCGAGGACTCGTTCGACGTGGAGATGGAGTGCTGGATGCCTCTGGCGTCAACTCACATGGAGACAAAGACATGCGCTTTATGATGATGGTCAAGGGGAACGAGAAGTACGAGGCCGGCGAGCCACCGCCGAGGGAGCTTATGGAGGCCGTGGGCAAGCTGGAGCAGGAGAGCCGGCGCGCGGGTGTGGTGCTGCAGAGCGGCGGGCTCGCGCCCAGCTCCAAGGGCGCCAAGATCCAGGTATCCCGAGGCAGGATCACGGTGATCGACGGTCCCTTCGCCGAGGCAAAGGAGCTGGTTGGCGGCTACGCGATCATCGAGGCGGGCTCGAGGGAGGAGGCGATCGAGCACGGCAAGCGATTCATGCAGGTGCACGTGGACGTGTTGGGACGCGAGTACGAAGGGGAGCTGGAGGTGAGGCAGCTGGTGGACTATGGAAAGGAGAGGTGCTAGGCCGGTCTATTTGCTATGCCCATAACCAATTGCCTCTACCTATCCAGCGACGAATCCCCGCTCAGCCGCCGGAACAGACCGACCAGGAGCATGATGATGCCGACGATGATCAGCAGGTGGATCAGAAATCCCGCCACCTTGAAGACCAGGAACCCGACCACCCAGGCCACCACCAGCAGGATCCCGATGGATATGAGGTTTTGCACGCGATGCTCCTGTTGTGGGTGCCTGTATCCGACGTGAGGTCTTAGCTTCAGTATGTCGTGCCGATCGCGGTCGCCACAAGAAGCAGGGTCTAATCTCAGGCTTGACGTAGATGCCGGAATAGCACGATATAAAGACTACCATGACCGTCTCTCGTCGCGACTTCCTCAAGGTCTCCGCCGCGGGCATCGGACCGGGGACCGCATTGGGTTCTCTCCTCGGCCTCGGGGCAAGTATGGCTCCGGCCACCGCACGAGCCCAGCAGCTCAGGATCAGAGACGCCAAGGCTACGCCGAGTGTCTGTCCCTACTGCTCGGTGGGCTGCGCCACGGTGGTGCACACCGTTGCCGGCGAGATCGTAAACATCGAAGGCGACAAGCGGAGTCCCCATAACGAGGGAACGCTCTGCCCCAAGGGGGCCGCCACCTACCAGCTGCACAAGAACCCCAACCGTGCCTCCAAGGTCCTCCATCGCAAGCCCCACGCGACGGAGTGGGAGGAGGTCGAGCTCGACTGGGCCATGGACCGCATCGCCCAACTGGTGAAAAAGACCCGGGACGAGACTTTCGTCGAACGGCTGGAGAACGGCGCGCTGGTCAACCACACGAGGCGATCTTCTCGCTGGGGGGCGCCACCCTGGACAAC